>JAUPVD010000209.1 GCA_030917225.1 Pseudomonadota bacterium | reverse complement strand
TGACGCCGCACTTTGGCGGCAAGGGAAAGAACAGCAACGACGCGCTGTTTGCGGCCATGCGCGATTTTGATCTGACCTACGCAGCCTATGCAGAATTCCAGCGCGGCATGGAGAAGTACTGGTGCCTGCGCTGGCTGCAACAGGAAAACGTGAGCGAGATCGACGCCACCGTCCGCCGCGAGACGCTGGTCAAGCTTGACCACCTGCCGCAACTGCTGCGCGTCCCCTCGCTGCCCGAACTGGCGCCGGGGCAGCGCGTGCGCCTGGCCATCGAGGGCATGGACGAGCTGACGCTGGATCTCAATTGCCGCTACGTCGAGACATTGAATGCGGCGCCCGAGGCCGCCGCAGACGACGAACTGGAGCCGGTTGAATAGGATGCGCATAGCGCCGCTGCCCCCCATTGCCGAAACACCGGTCGATCGCCGGCTGTGGTGGGCCATCGGCATCTCGGTGCTGCTGCATGCCGCGCTGCTGTCGCTCAACTTCAAGTTCCCGGATGCCTCGCGGGCGGTGAAGGACAAGGCGCTGGAGATCATCCTGGTCAACAGCAAATCAGCGCGCAAGCCCTCCGACGCACAGGCTTTGGCACAGACCCGGCTCGACGGCGGCGGCAACGTGGATGAGGATCGCCGCGCCAAGACCCCACTCCCGCCCTCGGCACGCCAGCAGGCCGGTGCCGATCTGGAGCAGAAGCAGCGGCGGGTACAGGAAATGGAAGCGCAGCAGCAGAAACTGATGACGCAAGCCAAGAGCAAGACATCGGCCGCGTTGCAGAACCAGCGCGAAGCGCAACCGGAACCTTCGCCAACCCTCTCCGGCCGCGAGCTGGCCTCTTCGGCACTGGCCATGGCGCGCCTGGAAGCGGAGATTTCGAAGAACGTCGAGGACTACAACAAGCGGCCGCGCAAGAAGAACATCGGCGTTCGGGCCGACGAGTACCGTTTTGCGCAGTACGTCGAAGACTGGCGGCTGAAGGTCGAACGCGTCGGCACGCTCAATTACCCCGAGGCTGCGAAGGGCAAGCTCTACGGCAGCCTGGTGCTGTCGGTGAGCATCCAGAGCGACGGCTCGGTGCAGAAGATCGAGATCAACCGCAGCTCCGGCCACAAGGTGCTCGACGACGCAGCCCGCCGCATCGTGCAGATGGCCTCGCCCTACGCCCCCTTCCCGCCGGACATCCGGCGCGACACCGACATCGTCGAGATCACCCGTACCTGGGCCTTCACTCGTCACGACGCGCTGGAAACGCGATGAACACGGCTGCGCTTGCCCGCTACTGCGTCTTCGGCAACCCGATCGGCCACAGCAAATCCCCGGCGATTCATGCCCGCTTTGCCGAACAGACCGGCGAAGCCCTGATCTACGAGGCGCGCCTGGCGCCGCTTGACGGTTTTGCCGAAAGCGTCGGCGCCTTCATCGCCGAAGGTGGGCTTGGCGCGAACGTGACGGTCCCTTTCAAGGAAGAAGCCTACCGGCTGTGCAGCGAGCACTCGGATCGTGCCCGGCTGGCCGGAGCGGTGAACACGCTGAGCTTTTGCGGCAAGGTCATACGCGGTGACAACACCGATGGTGCCGGACTGGTGCGCGATTTGACCGGCAACCTGAACGCTTCGCTCAACGGGCGTCGCATCCTGCTGCTCGGTGCTGGCGGCGCAGCACGCGGCGCGCTCGGCCCCCTGCTGGAACAGCGCCCGGAACTGTTGGTCATTGCCAATCGTACGACCGAGAAGGCCGCTGCCCTGGCCGCACAGTTTTCGGCGCACGGGCCGGTTCGCGGCTGTGGCTTTGCCGATCTTGCCGGCAACAGCTTCGACATCGTCATCAATGCCACCGCCGCCAGCCTGAGCGGTGAAGTGCCTCCACTGCCTGCTGGCATCTTCGCCGCCGACTCACTGGCCTACGACATGATGTACGGCAAGGGCGACACCCCGTTCATGGCTAGCGCCCGCGCACAGGGCGTGGGCAAGCTCGCCGATGGCCTCGGCATGCTGGTCGAGCAGGCGGCGGAAGCGTTTTTTGTCTGGCGCGGCATTCGTCCGCAGACGGCGCCGGTACTGAGTGAACTGCGCGGCGAACTGCGGGCCGCACAGCAGCGGACATGAAACACATCGGGGTCGGACTCCGGCACATTCTGCTCGGCCTGCTTGCCATCGCACTGGTCTACCTGTTGTGGTTGCTCGGCTGGGTGCTTTACTGGGGCCATTTCAACCCGGACATGACCCGCTTCATGGAAATCCGCCTGGCCGAGTTGCAGGCCAAACAGCCCGGCGCCACGCTGAAGAAGCAGTGGCAGCCCTACGAGCGCATTTCGATCCACCTCAAACGCGCACTGATTGCCTCGGAAGATGGCAAGTTCGTCCAGCACGCAGGGTTCGACTGGGACGGCATCCAGGTGGCGATGAAGAAAAACGAGAAGAAGGGCAAGGCGGTCGCCGGTGGTTCGACAATCACCCAGCAGCTGGCCAAGAACCTGTTTCTCTCGCCGGAACGTTCGCTCTGGCGCAAGGGCGAAGAGGCGATCATCACCGTGATGATCGAAACCATCTGGAGCAAGCGGCGCATCTTCGAGGTGTACCTGAATGTGATCGAATGGGGCAACGGCGTTTTCGGTGCCGAAGCGGCGGCGCGTCACTATTACGGTATCGGTTCTGCCCAGATCGGCGCCGAGCAGGCAGGGCGGCTGGCAGCGATGGTGCCCAGCCCACGCTATTACGATCGCAACCGCAATGCGCCGGGGCTACCCCGCAAGACTGAGGTCATTCTGGCCCGCATGCCGTCGGCAGGCATCCCGTAACCCCCTCGCAACTTGCCTGCAATAGGGCACGATTGTTGCGACGCGGCAATCTGTTGTACACTGCGCCGCATCTCATTTCCGGAGTTTTCCTCGTGGACAGTTGCCCCAGTAGCAACTCGCCGGCTCAGGCCGGCACCATGGCAGGATAACAGCCGCCTCCGGCTGCCATCCTGCCCTTTCAGCAGGATGGTACGCACCCCAGGGGAGTACTCCCCAAGCGACCATTCAATGTGATCCGCGAACACCAGAAGTGTTCGCAATGCCCGGCAGGGCGCATGGCTTCAGCCAGTTGCGCCACCGGACGGGAGCATGGATGCAAATCGTGACATTCGCGACATTCGCGACATTCGAGAACGGCACGGGAGGGGCGGCATGAACGATGAGCTGCACCACTCCGACGCAGACGAACTGCAAGCCCACCTGACCGAGGTGCAGGATCTGCTCGCCCGGCAAAAGCTGGTCGAGGGCCTCGTTCATCGCCAGGACATGCCGCGCCATGAACTAGTCGAGGATCTCGTCCACAAGCAGAACCTCGGGCAACTGCATGCCCGGCTGAACAAGCTGCACCCGGCCGACGTCGCCTACATCCTCGAAGCGCTGCCGCTGGATGACCGCATGCTGGTCTGGAACCTCGTCCAGGCCGACCGGGATGGCGACATCCTGCTGGAAGTTTCGGATGCCGTTCGCGAATCGCTGATCGAATCGATGGCGCCGGCCGAACTCCGGGCCGCCGCCGAAAGCCTGGACACTGACGAACTGGCCGACCTGGCGCCCGATCTGCCGCAGGAGGTGATCGAGGACGTCTTCCGCTCGCTGTCGGCAGAAGAGCGCGAGCAGTTGCGTGCGGCCATGTCCTACCCTGAAGAGTCGGTCGGCGCGATCATGGATTTCGACATGGTCACGGTGCGCGAGGACGTCAGCCTTGAAGTTGTGTTGCGCTACCTCCGCCGCTTCGAGGAACTCCCGGACCATACCGACCAGTTGTTCGTGGTCGACCGCGAGGACCGGCTGAAGGGGGTGTTATCGCTGAACGTGCTGCTGGTCAACGATCCGGAAATCGAAGTCGGCGCCCTGATGCAGACCGAATGCGTCGAGCTGCAGCCGGACGATTTCGCCGAAGAGGCCGCGCAGGCCTTCGAACGTTACGACCTGGTCTCGGCACCGGTGGTCGACCCGGACCATCGACTGCTCGGACGCGTGACCGTCAATGCGGTGGTGGACTTCATCCGCGAAGAAGCGGAAAGCGAACAACTGGCACAGGCCGGTCTGCGTGAAGAGGAAGACATCTTTGCACCGGTGATCGACTCGGTGAAGAACCGCTGGGCATGGCTGGCCGTCAATCTGGTCACGGCCTTCATCGCTTCGCGTGTGATCGGCGCTTTCGAAGGCTCGATCGAAAAACTGGTCGCGCTGGCGGCGCTGATGCCGATCGTGGCGGGCATCGGCGGCAACTCGGGCAATCAGACGATCACCATGATCGTGCGTGCCATCGCCATGGGCCAGGTGCAGCCGGATGCGCTCAACCGGCTGCTCCGGAAAGAGCTGGGGGTAGCCATGATCAATGGCCTGGTCTGGGGCGGTCTGCTGGGCCTGGTGTCGTGGTGGCTCTATAGCAGCGCATCACTCGGACTGGTAATGACCGCTGCGATGACGCTGAACCTGCTCTTGGCTGCCGTCGCTGGCGTGGCCATTCCGATCATGCGCCTGCGCCTCGGCGGTGACCCGGCCATCGGCGGCTCGGTGATGATTACCGCGCTCACCGACTCGGGCGGCTTCCTGATTTTCCTCGGGCTGGCGACGCTGTTCCTGCTTTAGTCGGCTGACGGGGTCACCAGCTTCAGGCCGACGATACCGGCGACGATCAGCGCGATGCAGGCGAGCCGCAGCGCATCGCGCGGCTCGTTGAACAGGTAGATGCCAAGGATTGCCGTGCCGACAGCGCCGATGCCGGTCCACACCGCATAGGCCGTACCCAGCGGCAGCGCCTTCAGCGCCAGGCCGAGCAGCGCCACCGAGACCACCATCGCGATGATGGTGCCGACCGATGGCCATAGCCGCGAAAAACCCTCGGTGTATTTCAGTCCGACTGCCCAGCCGATCTCGCACAACCCTGCCACGAGCAATACCAGCCAGGCAACGGTCTGCGTCATTGTTTGGCGAACCAGGCGTCGGCGGCAGCGATCGTCGCGTCGATGTCGGCATCGCTGTGCGCGGCCGAAACGAAACCAGCCTCGAAGGCCGACGGCGCGAAGTAGTGGCCGGCGTCGAGCATGGCGTGGAAGAAGCGGTTGAAGGACTCCTTGTCGCACTCCAGCACCGCCGCGTAGGTCGCCGGGCAGGCCTTGGCGAAGTAAAGGCCGAACATGCCGCCAACCGACTGGGCGACAAAATCGACACCGTGCTTCTTCGCTACTGCGGTCAGGCCATCGGTCAGGCGCAGCGTCTTCTTGGTCAGCGACTCGTAAAAACCGGGCTGGCTGACCAGCTTCAACGTGGCCAACCCTGCCGCCACCGCCACCGGATTACCCGACAGCGTGCCGGCCTGATAGACCGGACCGAGCGGGGCGATCTTCTCCATGATCTCGCGCTTGCCGCCAAAAGCGCCGACCGGCATGCCGCCGCCGATCACCTTGCCGAGCGTGGTCAGGTCCGGCGTGATGCCGTAGTAGCCCTGCGCGCACTGCGGGCCAACACGGAAGCCGGTCATCACTTCGTCAAAAATCAGCACGGCACCATACTGGGTGCACAGCTCGCGCATGGCCTTGAGGAATTCCGGCTTCGGCGCGATCAGGTTCATGTTGCCGACTACCGGCTCGACGATCACTGCGGCGATGCGGTCCGGATGCCTGGCGAAGGCTTCGGCCAGCTGCTGCGGGTCGTTGTAGTCGAGCACCATGGTGTGCTGGGCGAGGTCGGCCGGCACACCGCCGGAAGACGGATTGCCGAAGGTGAGCAGGCCGGAACCGGCCTTGACCAGCAGGCTGTCGGAATGGCCGTGGTAGCAGCCCTCGAACTTGATCAGCACGTCACGGCCGGTATAGCCACGCGCCAGACGGATGGCGCTCATCGTCGCTTCGGTGCCGG
>JAUPVD010000208.1 GCA_030917225.1 Pseudomonadota bacterium | reverse complement strand
GCAGGGATTCATCCTTGCGCTGATCGAAGGGCTTGAAGGCACCGAAGAGGATCGCCGAGTTGTTCTGGATCTGGCCATCGATCAGGCTGTAGCCGTTCACTGTCGCCACGTCCTGCACCGCCGGGTCGGCCAGTGCGATTTTTTCGGCCTCGGCAGTCAGGCGGCTGACGACCTGCAGGCTGCTGGTATCCGCGGCGCCGACGGCAACGAAAAAATAGCCCTGGTCTTCGTCCGGCACGAAGCTGGAGGGCAGGATGCGGAAGAGCACGAAGATGCCGGCGAGCACGGCGATGAACATCGCCAGGCTCGGCACCGGGTGGTCGATGACGCGAGCGACGCCGCCGATGTAGCTCTGGCGCACGCGCTCGAAGCTTTTCTCGAACCACAGGAAGAAACCCTTCTTCTCGCCGTGATGCGCCTTCAGGATGATCGCCGCCAGTGCCGGCGACAGGGTCAGCGCCATGATGCCGGAGACCACCATCGAAATGGCAATGGTCACCGCGAACTGCTTGTAGAGCGTGCCGGTGACGCCGCCGAGAAAGGCCACCGGCAGGAACACCGCCAGCAGCACCAGCACGATCGAGATCAGCGCGCCGGCAATCTCGGTCATCGCCGCCTTCGCAGCTTCGAAAGCCGAAAGCTTCTTCGTCGTCATGTTCGCTTCGACCGTCTCGACAACGACGATGGCGTCGTCGACCACCAGGCCGATGGCCAGGATCATGCCGAACATGGTCAGCATGTTGATCGAGAAGCCGAACAGATGCATGCCGATGAAAGTACCGATGATCGACACCGGCACCGCCAGGATCGGGATCACCGTCGCCCGCAGCGTCTGCAGGAAGACAAAGACCACCAGCACGACCAGCAGCACGGCCTCGAAGAAGGTGTGCACTACTTTTTCGATCGAGTTGATCGTGAACAGGCTGGTGTCGAGCACCACCTTGTAGTCGATGCCGGGCGGGAAAGTTGATTTGAGCTCATCAAGCCGCGCGCGCACCGCCTTGGCCGTATCCACGGCATTGGCGCCCGGCTGCTGGTAGATGGCCAGCGTGGTGCCGGCCTTGCCGTTGATGCGGCTCATGATCGAGTAGTCGCGCTTGGCCATCTCGACACGACCGATGTCCTTGAGGCGGACGATCGCCGAACCCTGCTGCGAGGCACGGACGATGATGTCCTCGAACTCGTCGGCATTGGCCAGCATGCCGCGGGCGGTCACCACGAAACTCTGCTGCACGCCCGGCGCCATCGGCTCGGCACCGATCTGGCCGATGCCGAAGGTCTGGTTCTGGCTCTGGATGGCGTTGGCCACTTCCTGCACCGAAATGCCCATCTGCGCCATGCGGTCGGGGCGCAGCCAGACGCGCATGGCGATGTCGGGCAGGCCGAAGACGCTGGCCCGGTTGGCGCCGGGAATGCGCTTCAGTTCCTCAAGAATGTTGAGGTTGGTAAAGTTGTCGATGAAGGCCTGGTCGTAGCTTTCGTCCGGCGAATAGATCGAGAACACCATCAGGAAGCCGGACGACTTGCTGTCGACCGTCACCCCCTGCTGCGAAACCGATTGCGGCAGCAGCGCCGCCGCCTGGTTGACGCGGTTCTGCACGTTGACCTGGTTGATGTCCGGGTTGCTGCCCGGCTTGAAGAAGACGTTGATCGTCAGGTTGCCGGAGGACGAACTGGCCGACTGGAAATAGAGCAGGTTGTCGACCCCGTTGATCTGCGCCTCCAGCGGTGCGGCAACGGTATTGGCGATGACTTCGGCGGTGGCGCCCGGATAGCGCGCCGACACCTGCACCTGCGGCGGTGCCATCTCCGGATACTGCTCGATCGGCGAGACGTAGAGCGAGACCGCGCCGGCCAGCACGATCAGCAGCGAGATGACCTAGGAAAGGATCGGCCGGGCAATGAAGAAGTGGGTGAACATGGAGCGGTCTGCCGATCAGCGCGGGGCGGTGCCAGCGGTCGAGCTGGTGCCGGCCGGTGCTGCTGCGGGTGCGGGCACTGCTGCGGGTGCTGCTGCAGGTGCCGCTTCAGCCACTGGCGCAGCAGCCGGCGCCCCCTTGGCCGCCGGCGCATCCACCACCGTCACCGGCGCGCCGGGCACGACCTTGGCCAGCCCCTCGACGATGACCCGGTCGCCAGCGTGCAGCCCGCTCTCGATGATGATGCCCTTGTCGCCTTCGTAGCTACCGACAGACACCGGCCGCGGCGAGGCCAGGCCATCAGCCCCGGCGACCACCACCACATGCCCCTTCGGCCCCTGCACGACGACCAGTTGCGGCACCACGATCGCGTTCGGCCGCACCGCGCCATAGAGTTTCGCAGTGACGAACATGCCTGGCTGTAAGGTCTTTTCGGTATTCGGCACCGAGGCACGCACCATGAAGGAGCCGGTTTCCTGGCTGAAGGACGGGTCGGCAAAATTGATGCGCCCGCGATGCGGGTAGACCTTGCCGCCCGGCAACACCAGTTCGACTTCGAAATGATTGTCCTCGGGCGTCACCACCAGCTTGCGCGCAATCTGGTCGCGGAGTCGCTCGACCTGATTCTGCGACACGCTGAAAGTTACCCAGATCGGGTCCAGTGCCGCGACATAAGTGAGCTTCGCCGTATCCGCACTGGCACCGACGTAAGCGCCCTCGCGCTGCTGCGAACGGCTGGCCGTACCGTTCACCGGCGAACGGATGGTGGCGTAGCTCAGGTTCAGCTCCGCCTCGCGCACCTTGGCCCGTGCCGAGTGCACGGCAGCGGCTGCAGACTCGTAGTCACCCACGGCGCGATCGAGGTCGGCCTGCGACACCGCATTCTGGGCGGCCAGCGGCTTGATCCGGCCGAGCGTGGCCTTGGCGGTATTCATGCGCGCCGTCTGCGCCGCCAGTTCGCCCTGCGCCGCCTCCAGTTGCGCCTGGAAAGGCTTCGGATCGATCTGGAACAGGATCTGCCCTTCCTTCACCGTTTCGCCTTCGGTGTAGGCAATCTTGTCGAGGAAACCGGCCACGCGGGCGACGATCTCGACCTGCCGCGAGCTCTCGGTCTGGGCAACGAAAGTGGGAACGTAAGGCACCGTCTTCGGCACCACAGTCATGACGCCGACTTCGGGCGGCGCGCGATGGGCAGCCGGTTTCTCGGGCGAGCAAGCGGCGACGAGCAGGACCAGCGGCAACAGAACGAGGGGGCAAAGGGAACGTGCGATTGCTGCCATGGTGTTCTCCGGGGTGCGCCTGCAACCCCGGCAGGCGTGCGGCGCTTGTTTTCACTGTCGCCGATTCTACCCGGCACCGGCAGGGAAAACCGTGTCTACGATGTGTCAGAGGATTACGCCTCTGGCGGCTTCCATCGACAATGGACGGGGGGGCTATCGGGGCGGCAACTATTCAGACGCGCCCGGGTGGGCGAGGACGCGTTGATCGGAATGCGGCATCACGGCGCATTGGCCAGATCGGAAAAATTGGTAATTTTTACGGACCCCTCGGGGAACTGCGCAATTACTTCTAGCTTGCCGCCCATGGCCTCAATGTGGCTACGAAGTGTTGAGAGATACATGTCTGTGCGCTTCTCGATTTTTGCTATGGACGGCTGCTGCACATGCAAAACCTCGGCCAGCATTTTCTGAGACAAGCCACGCGCCTGACGCAATTCATTCAGTGGCATTTGTTCAAGCAGGGTTTTTGCCATCTTTGCTGCGCGCTCTTGAGACGCCGGGCTCATTTTTGCGCGAAGTTCAGCGAATTTTTTTGCCATCGATCAGCCCAGCCTTTCCAAGTTCTTCCAGATGTTCGTCGTAAAGCCTGTCTGCTGCCGGTATATGTTCTTCGTACCAGCGATCATTGCCAGTCTTATCGCCACCAATCAACAGAATGACGCATCGCCTGGGATCAAATGCATAGAGCGTCCGGTACGGTCGTCCTTGGTGCTGTGTCCGCAACTCTCGCATGTGATCGTGTCTGGCGTTGTTGATCCCGCTACTGTGCGGAAACCCGAGATTTGGACCACATGTCTCAAGAAGAGTCACCGACGCAGCGATGGATTCCTGCTCCCCTTCGTCGAGATCTTCCCACCAGCCCTCGAACTCGTCTGTGTACTCGACGCCCCATGTCATGTTTGAAATATAGCTTTCATGGAATATTCCGTCAATGGAATTTTTACCGAATTCTTATCAGAAAAACCTGCAGCTGCGCGGCAGCACGCTGAAACGTGGGGATAAAGGCATTAGAGCTTACGCTT
>JAUPVD010000207.1 GCA_030917225.1 Pseudomonadota bacterium | reverse complement strand
TCGATCACCTGCCGGATGCATGGGTTACGCTGACGACAAAGATTTAGGGATTCGCTGATCAAGTCAAAATTCGTCATTCCGGTCCTTCGGCAAGCTCAGGACAGGCCGGACTTCGTCCGAGCCGGAATCCAGAAAATTCAACGAACTGGACACCGGCTTTCGCCGGTGTGACGGATTTGATCAGTGCTTCTTTAGCGAATTGGACCGACTATTTGGCGGGTTTCGCGGTCCACGAATCCCGCAGCGTCACCGTGCGGTTGAACACCGGCGCGCCGGCCTTCGAATCTTTGCTATCGGCAACGAAGTAGCCGTGGCGCTCGAACTGGAAGCAGTCTTCGGCCTTGGCGTCCTTCAACGAAGGTTCGAGGTGAGCGGTGATCAGCTGCTTCGAGTTCGGGTTGATGTCGTCGAGGTAGTCGCGCTCGAGTTCCGGTGCATCGCCCTCGCGCCGTGCGCCCGGTGCCGGCACGGCGAACAGGCGGTCGTAGAGGCGCACTTCGGCGGTGTAGCCGTGCGCCACTGAAACCCAGTGCAGGTTGCCTTTCACCTTGACGCTGTCGGCGCCCGGCGTGCCCGACTTGGTCTCGGGCAGATATTCGCACAGCACTTTCACGACCTTGCCAGAGGCGTCCTTCTCGCAGCCGGTGCACTTGACGATGTAGCCGTATTTCAGCCGCGCCATATTGCCGGGGTAGAGGCGGTGGAAGCCCTTGCTCGGCGCTTCCATGAAGTCCTCGGCCTCGATCCACAGCTCGCGTGAAAAAGGCATCGAACGCTTGCCGAGCTCGGGCTTTAAAGGATGGTTCGGCGCGAAGGCTTCTTCGGTCTGACCTTCCGGGTAGTTGGTGATGATCAGCTTAAGCGGATCGAGCACGGCGACGCGGCGCTCGGCCGATTCGTTCAATACCTCGCGGAAGCAGTCCTCGAAGACGATGTAGTCGATCAGCGAGTCGTGCTTGGAGACGCCGATACGCTCGGCGAAGAGGCGGAAGCCTTCCGGCGTGTAGCCGCGACGACGAGCGCCGACCAGCGTCGGCATGCGCGGGTCGTCCCAGCCGTCGACGTGCTTTTCATCGACCAGCTGGATCAGCTTGCGCTTGGAGAGCACAACGAAGGTCAGGTTCAGGCGCGAGAACTCGATCTGCTGCGGCAGCGGCCGCTGCAGCAGCTTGCCTTCGGCCAGGCGCTCCAGCAGCCAGTCGTAGAACGGGCGTTGGTCCTCGAATTCGAGCGTGCAGATGGAGTGCGTGATGTTCTCCAGCGCATCCTCGATCGGGTGGGAAAAGGTGTACATCGGGTAGACGCACCACTTGTCGCCGGTGTTGTGGTGCGTGGCGTGGCGGATGCGGTAGATGGCCGGGTCGCGCAGGTTGATGTTGCGCGCGGCCATGTCGATCTTCGCGCGCAGGATGTGGGCACCATCGGCAAACTCACCGGCCTGCATGCGCTTGAACAGATCCATGCTCTCTTCGGCACTGCGGTTGCGGTACGGCGAATCTTTTCCCGGCTGCGTCAGCGTGCCACGGTTGGCGCGCATCTCTTCTGCGTTCTGGCTGTCGACGTAGGCGTGGCTGGTGGCGATCAGGTGTTCGGCGAAGGCGACCATCCAGTCGAAATAGTTGGAGGCGTAGTAGAGATTCGTCTCGCCCGCTTTTTCCCACGAACAGCCGAGCCAGTGCACGGCGTCGATGATCGAATCGACGTACTCCTGTTCTTCCTTCTCCGGGTTGGTGTCGTCGAAGCGCAGGTGGCAGCGGCCGCCGTACTGCTCGGCCAGCCCGAAGTTGAGCAGGATCGATTTGGCGTGGCCGAAGTGCAGGTAGCCGTTCGGCTCCGGCGGGAAACGGGTGCGAATTTTCGCCGGGTCGAGCGGGGCGGCGGCATGGTCGGCGGCGGTGCCGGGCTGGCCGGCCCAGCGGCGCTGGGCGTGCTTGCCGGCGGCGAGGTCGGCCTCGACGATATTCTTGATGAAGTTGGCGGCCGGGGCCGGGGTGTTTGCTGGCGTATTCTCTTTGGACATGGACGTTTCGGGGCGTTTCGAATGGGCAACGCCGCAAAGGCGGCGAAAGCCGCATTCTATCAGCCCAGGCTGGGTGTAGCCCTGCTCCCGCCCCTGATAGCGGTCAAGGGGAAATCATGCGTCCCGGCCGACTCTCAGGTTGGCGCCGGTTCGTGATGACTCGATGTGCTCATCGAATGCTCCGTTCCGGAGCAACTTCATGAATGCTGCGACGACTGTCGGGTCAAATTGCGTGCCGGCTCCGGCCTCGATTTCTGCCGCTGCTGCTTCAACGGTCCATGCGGTTTTGTAGGGTCTTGGGCTCATCAACGCATCGAAGACATCGACGACCGAGACAATGCGGGTCAGCAGCGACAGCTCCCTGGACGGCCGACCTTCCGGGTAGCCCTTGCCGTCCCAGCGTTCGTGGTGGCTGGTGGCCACTTCGCGTGCCAGCGACATGAATTTGTCGTGCTTGAGAATAGAGCTGCCGATTTTGGTATGGCGCCGGATCTCCTCGAATTCCTCCGAAGTCAGCGCTCCCGGCTTCTGCAGGATGGCGTCGGAAATGCCGACCTTGCCGACGTCGTGCAGGCGGCTGGCCTTGCCCCAGATGTCAGCCTCGTCGGGCGAGATGCCGAGTTCGATGGCAACGGTCCGCGTGTAGTTATCGATGCGCGAAATATGCCCGCCGGTATTCTTGTCCTTGAACTCGGCGACTTCGGCCAGCATGTCGATGGCGTGGTCGAAGGATTCCTGGACTTCGAGGTGCAGCCGCTTGTTTTCGAGGGCGCTGGAGCATTGCTGGGCGAGCACGTGGATCAGGTTGCGGTCGGAATTGGTGAGCTGGTGTTGCGCTTCGATGTAGACGAAACCCACCGGCTTCGAGCCGATGGCCAGCGGAACGATCATCAGATTGTCGGTGCAACTGGCTTCGGCATTGCCCGCCAGGATGACCGACGTGCAGCGATCGCGGATCTGTTCGAAACGCCCTGTATCCTTGAGCCCGCCGCAGGCGGCATGGATATTCACCTCCTGCCCGTCCATGGTCGCCACGACACCGTCGAGCGTGCCCAGGCAACTGACTTCGGAGAGGTTGCACAGGCCGACGATCTGCGTCAGGACACCTTCGAAAAACTGGCTGAGCGATGTGCCGGCCAGGCGATAGATGTCGGGCGCTGCCGCCAGTACATGCGACAGGCCGATGCGGTTGAGGTCGATGGTCTTCAGGTCGCGGTACGACTTGATGGCGGTGCGTACCGTTGTGTACAGGCGGGTGGCGGTGAGTTCGGTCTTGTCCTTGTAGTCGTCGATGTCGTAGTGGTCGATGACGAAGCGTTCCGGCGCGACGCCGGGCTGTCCGGTGCGGATGACGATGCGGATCATCTCGTTCTTGAGTTCGCTGCGGATATGCTCGACCAGGCGCAGGCCGGCATCGTCGGTCTCCATCACCACGTCGACCAGTGCGACGGCGATGTCAGGGTGCTCGCCGAGCACTTCCCTGGCGGCATAGCCCGATCTGGCGTGCAGTACTTCCAGCGTCCGCCCGGCAAAGCGGAAATCCTTCAGACTCAGTTGTGTCAGCGTGTGGATGTCCGGCTCGTCATCGACGACCAGAAGCTTCCATGTGAGCGCTTGCGTCACCTGTGCGGCGCCGGCATTTTCTCTCTTCACGAGTTTCATGACTGCTTCTCCTCGCCAGCAATTTCACAGGGGATGGTGATCTCGAAGCTGACCCCCTGCCCCGGGCTGCCTGTGCAATGAATGCTGCCGCCCAGTTCGGATGTAACGATGTTGTAGCACAAAAACATGCCGAGTCCCGAGCCACCGCTGCCGCGGCGTGTCGTGAAGAAAGGCTCGAAGATGCGCTCGGCGACTTCGGTGCTCATCCCCGCGCCATTATCGGAATAGCTGATGCGCAGGGTCGATGGCGCCGGCAGGCTGACAGTAATTTTGACGCTTCCCGGTACGCTGCCATCGGCGAAGCCATGCTGCAGGCTGTTCATCATCAGATTGGTAAGCAACTGCTCGAGCAGCCCGGGGATGCCGTTGATGCGTAGGCCGGCGGGGCACTGGATGCTGACGGAAACCGGCCCTTTGCGGAGCTGCCCCTTGAGCGAGAACTCGACGTCTTCGATCAGTTCCCTGAGCGCGAAAACGCGGCGCTCTTCCGACATCTGGTCGATCGAGGAACGCTTGAATCGCTGCACCATCGAGGATGCCCGCTTCAGATTGGCCGTGGCCAGTTCACCACCACTGCGCAGCCCGGCGAGCTTTTCCCGCAGATCTGCTTCGTCCACTTCCTCGTTGGTCAGCAAGCGGTCAATCTCGCTCAGTGTTTCCTCCGTGTGGGAAACAGCGCCGACGGCGATGCCGATGGGAGTGTTGATCTCGTGTGCGAAGCCCGCCACCATGCGGCCGAGCGAGGCCATCTTTTCACTTTGCAGCAGTTCGTTGCGCGTTTTCGATAGTTCTTCGATGTTGTCTTCGAGCTGGATCCAGCTGCGCCGCAGCAGTGCCAGCGACCAGCCGCTGATGGCGACCAGCAGGGCAAAAACGCCAAGGTGGGCAAGAATAGAGGTTCGTTCGCTCGGCGCAGCGGCGGCGATGAACGGCGAGAAATCCTGGGAGATGCTGATGCCGCCGCGCAGATCGCCGACCTTGTAGCCCTGCTCGCGGTGGCAGTCCAGGCATTCCTCGGTGACCCACAAGGGGGCGAGGTAGCGGAATACGGGGCGACCGTCGGCGGACTCGGTCAGCGTTTTGACTTCGGTAGTCTTGTCCGAGAGCTGTTTGAGGGCCTGGTGTTCCCATGCGTCCGGGGCGTTGTCGGGGTTGATCGGCTTGAGGCTGGTGCTGCGAAAGGTCAGGCCCTGCGACATCTTCGTCATGTCGGAGATCATGCGCGTCATGAACGCGGGGTTGATCATGGTGAGGGCTTTGCCGTCGGCGGTGTGGATGTCTCGCCGCGGATGTTTCAGATAGGGGTTGGGCTGAGTGCTGGGACTGACTGGCACATAGACGCCACCGCGTTCGGCGTTCCACTGTCGGGTAATGACCAGCGTCTTGAAGACGTTTCTGGCGCCGGTGGTGGCCAGCTCCAGATTGTGCTGGCGAATCCCGGCGAGTGAGGCCTGCAGGAACAGCGCAGTGATCACGCCGTAGAGTGTCCACAGCACCAGCCACCAGGCGCGCTGTACGACAAGTGAGCGAATCAGTGCCCCCATCCCCTTTTCCTCGTCGTTTCTCTTGTTTTGGCAGCAGTTGGAATGCGCGCTGCGGTGATGACCGGATTCTTGAGGCCGGCCCCCGTGCGCGGTGCTCAGTGTGGCAATGATGCCATAGCGCGAAATTATCCTGCTTTGAGCCAGAACAAATACCTCGACCAGGACCTGATGCTCTTCGCTGGGGGCACTATCGGGTTATTTGGCTTGTGTTCAAAAGGGACTCTGTCGCCAGGAATCGATGGAGGATCTGCCTGGCACACAGGGTTCTGCGCTGTGGAGAGGCTTCAGGATCGCCGATTCATTCCCACAGCGGCTGACCGCTTGCCTCCAGATGGCAGAGGTAGGTCCGCAGATCAAATTCCAACTGGTGATAGTCGGGTTCCATGTGCTGGCAGAGTTGGTAGAACGCCTTGTCGTGGTTGCGTTCCTTGAGATGTGCGAGTTCGTGTACTACCACCATGCGCAGGAACTCGGCTGGCATTTCCCTGAAAATGCTGGCCACGAGAATCTCGCGTTTTGACTTCAGTTTTGTGCCCTGCACGCGGGAAATGCTGGCATGTTGGCCGAGTATGTTCTGTCTCGAGTGCAGATTGCCGTCGAACGCCACCTTGCTTAGCTGCGGGGCGTTGCGCAGATAGTCGTTCTTTATCGCCAGCACATAGTCATACAGCGCCTTGTCGGTGCGAACTGCATGCGCTTGCGGATATTTTTGGACGAGCAGCGCGGCCAGCCGGCCCTGCGCGATCAGTTGCTGTATTTGCGCGACCAACGGCAGCGGGTAGCCAGCCAGGTAGTTTGTCGGCGGTTTGGGGCGCATGGCGTTCAGGCGCTGGCGGATCGGGGTTGAATCGCAATTCTTGTCTGGCGAGGCATGCGTGTTTCTTCGAGGCAGTCGTCGCCGCCCATTTCGTAGTCGCGGCAGATGCCCGGGCGGTCCTCGTAGATGGTACACCGCATGGTTTCCCGGTCCAGCGCTGCACACCAGCCATCATCAAGCCTGCGCATCACCCATCCGCCCCCGGCGTCCTCGACCGTCAGTCTTTCGGGGACGTTATCGTCACCTATCAGCAACACCTCAAGCTTGCAGCAACAGGCGTTGCAGTCAGCGCATGAGATCAGGGGGCGCTCATTGTTTTGGGGGGCTTCGTGCGTGTTGATTTCGGTGCTCATGCCCGGCATTGTCCCATGCGGCGGTCGATGGCACGTCAATCCTTGCCGGCCAGGTACCAGGTTTTTTCCCGCCAGATCATTGAAGCGCAAAAAAAGACCCCGGCCGGAGCCGGGGTTCTGAAAGCGGCGGGGGGTTGCCGCGGAGGGGTCACACACTTGCTCAGGATCGAAGGGCAGCGAGTGCAGCAATTCGCGCTTCGATGGGCGGGTGGCTGGAGAACAGCGCCATCCACGCCGGGCCGCCGGCAATGCCGGAACTGGCCATGTTCTGTGGCAACGGCTCGGTATGCAGGCCGCCGAGGCGGCGCAGGGCCGAAACCATTGGCTGCGGGTTGCCCATCAGTTCGGCGGCACCGCGGTCGGCGCGGAATTCGCGCTGACGCGAGAAGTAGCTGACGATGATGCTGGCCAGGATGCCGAAGACGATGTCGCAGACGATGGTTGTCACCATGTAGCCGATGCCGGGGCCGGACGATTCGGAATCGTTGCGGTGCAGGAAGGAATCGACCAGATAGCCGACGACGCGCGACAGGAAGACGACGAACGTATTCATCACGCCCTGGATCAGCGTCAGCGTCACCATGTCGCCGTTGGCGACGTGGGC
>JAUPVD010000206.1 GCA_030917225.1 Pseudomonadota bacterium | reverse complement strand
TGGACTTCGTAGAGCCGATACGGATTGTCGGGAGCCTGATTGGTGTTCGACCGGCCTTCGATCTTGTCCTTGGCTTCGGTGATTTCGGTGGACTTGGTCGGCTGCTCGGTCAGCTTTTCCGTGCGGAACCGGCCGTTCGCCATGCGGCTCTCGACCCAGTTTTTGGTCTTGGGCAGGATGACGGAGTAGCGCGGTGTCGTGTCGAGGCTGGCGGCGGAGTAGGGCATGACGACGTGCTCGGGCAGGACGTATTCGGCCCACGGCACCTGACGCTTTTCATCGAACCCGAACTTGCGGAAGGTCGTGCCCGCAAGCGGCAGGTTGAACAGCATCATATCGGTTTCGAGCCGATAGCCTTTGATCTTCCTCGTGGTCAGGTAGTTGAGGTCGCGCTGAACTCGGAGCGCCTGCTGTTCGACGAGATCGTCGATGTCGCCAATGATCTGGGTCTTGACCGGTCCGGCGCCGGGGAAGATGTCCATCATCGCTTGCGCATTGAAGCGGATGACGCTTTCGAGCAGCATCGGATGGAACGCGCCGCACGCGCCTTCCCACGGATCGGTGCGCTCTTCGTACTTTAGGCCGAGAAGCGTCAGGCCGCGTGCGTAGGTCTTTTTCCACTCGTCTCTGGAGCGGTCGTCTTCGTCGACAAGCGCGACGAGTTCGTGTCCCAGCTGCTGCAGGTACTGATCAGTGAACAGCCCGAACTCGGGCAGTGCGAGGTTGGAGCCGAACGCCTGCTGCGGCGGAGCTTCGGGCATCGGGCCGTTGAAGTCCACGACAACGCCGCCGGTGTCCTGCGGGATGATGGCGGGCGCTACGGCTGAAGGGCCGGCTGGATCTGCGCGTTCGGCGCCTTGGCCTTTGAGTGCGGCGTCAGCCATTATCGTATCTCGCCGTTCGTGATGAAGCCGTGCCAATGCCCCGAAGCAGACGCATCGACACTCGGTGTCACTGTCATGTCAGCGAAATCGTCGCTATCGATAGACCACACGTAACCGCCGGGGACGATGTTTCCGCCATTGTTCGGATGTGCTTCAGAAAGTGCCAGCATCTGATCTGTCATTTTCAACTTACGTGTTGTGACGGCCAGCCGCTCAGTACCGCAATGCGGACATAGCATAGTAAAACCTGAACGGCCTATCTTCTCGTTGCCGTCTTCCCAGTAGCGGGCGTCAAACCAGTTGGGTTCTAGGTCAACAAGACGCATCAATAGTACCTCTTGCGACGGCGCGGGGCGTTGGGCTCGTCTTCTTCGTCGTTGGCCGTGCGGATGAAGCCGCCGTCTCTGAAGCGCAGCATGGCCTGCACCGTAGAGTCCACGAGGTCGTCTGCATCGCCGGGAAAAGACGCCATCTGCTCAATGAGTTCGTCGGCAAACCGCCGTTCAGGAACCCACACATACATCGAAGCGAAAATATCGACAACTAGGTTGGCCCGGGCAACCTTGTCGTTCGGCAGCTTGCGCGTGCCGCGGCTCGAGCCGGTGAAGCTCTCCGCCGGTATGCCCATCGACCGGAACTCCTGGATCAACTGCTTGCCGTCCGACTTGTTTTCGATCAGCAGCGTGTCCGGGTTGTCCTCGTCATAGAACTGCTTGGCTTTTCGCTTGAGCTCAGGAAACTCCATGCGCGCCTGGTACGACGACAGCAGGATAATGTTGTTCACTTCCTTGCCAGTCTTCGGATCCTCGGCGCGAAAAACACCCCAGAGCGTCATGGCGCTCGGGTGGCTTCGCTCATTGGCGGTGGCTGCGGCGTCCCACGACTGGATGATGAAATCGCACGCCGGTGGCTCCAACCGTTCCCACGCCGCGATGTGTTTCGGACCGGGGCAGGTCTCGTTCGGGCTTCCCCACTTCCGCCAGTACTCGCGCTTGAAGATTGCGCTTTTATCCGACGTCGGGTTCTGTTGATATTGGCTCTGCCACTTGGCAACGGGAAGCGCGTTGCGCGTGCGCTGCAATTCCTCGAGCGGCCAGAACGCCGGCCACATCGAGCGCTCCGTCGGCAGTCCTTCGTCTAGGATGGCCGGCAGGTTCAGCACTTCCCACTTGTCGTACTGACCTTCGGGCACACCGGCCTTGATGTCGGCTTCCATCTGCCGAAGCACCTGCCCCACGAGGTCGCGCTTCGACCAGCGCGTGACCACGATGATGATCGCCCCGCCCGGCTGCAGGCGCTGGCGGATACCGGACGTGTACCACTCGTACACACCGTCAAAAATCTCGGGGCTGGTTTCGGCCTGCTTGGCTTCCTGCTCGGAATGCGGGTCATCCACGATCGCGATGTCCGCGCCCTTGCCAGTCACCTTGCCGTTGACACCGATGGCGAAGTACTCGCCGCCGTAATTGGTATGCCAACCGGCTGCGGCCTTGCTGTCCGGCGCTAGCTGGATCTTGGGGAATATCTCATTGTAGGTGGTGGCTTGCCGCCCATCTTCATCACTGACGAGGGTCGCGCCGTCGATCATGTTCCTGACGCGCCGGCCGAAACCGGCGGCGAGGTGCTCGGTGTTCGAGACCTGGATGATCTTCTTCTTGGGAAACTTTCCAAGGAACCAGCCGGGCAGCAGCCAGCTGGCGAACTCGGACTTCGTGTGCCGCGGCGCAAGGTCGATGATCAGCCGTTTGATCTTACCTTCCGCGACCGCCTCGAACTTCTCGGCCATCAGGGTGTGATGCGCGCCCGGGATGAAATCCGGCCATACCGACTTCACGAAAGGCAGGAACCTGTCACGCGAAAGTTGCAGGCGTGCCTGCCGGTCGCGCTCCTCGAGCAGCGCAAGCAGGCGCGCCTTCTGTTCGGGATCGAACAGGTGGAGGTTGCGCTGGGCGTTGAGGAGATCGTGGTCGCTTAACATGCGGGCAGTTTATACCCGCCCACATGTGGTAACGGCAATCATGCCTTACTTCTTCGCGGCCTTCTTCCGACTGCCACCGACCTTACCATCGCCATCCGGATCCATCTTGGCGACCTCGCCCTTGGCGGCTTCGAGTTCCTCGGCCCTGGCTTCCGCGCCGGCATCGTTCTTGGCCGCGTTCTCGATCTTGGGCACTTCGGCTGCCGGCGGCTCGGCCAAGTCCTTACCGGTAAACCACGCCACCGCGTCAGGATGTGCTCGGGTCGCGGCTTCGTCGCCGCGCACCAGCACGTTGCCGTTAACGTCGGTGCCGATCCAGTCGGCGCCGAGGTTCTGGGTGAAGGCGTTGCGTTTGACCTGTTCGGGTTTGATCGTCACTCTGGTCTCCTGTTTCAATCCTGACGGAACGGTATCAGGGACAGTCGGTTGCGGGTAGTCCTTCATAAGGTCCTTATCGACCGTTCCGACGATGCGGGCGAAGGCTGCTGCGGTGGGGTCGGTCATTTTGGCGGCTCCGGAAAAGGCATCCAATATTTTGGTTCGTGTCTATCTGAACTGAAAAGCAGCCCTGCTTCCACGACCCATTCTTTATTTTCGCGCACCAGTTTTCCGTGTGAAAATTCTTGGGTGTTTCGGTACCATCCGATACGTACATGACGATGGCTATCCGGCACCCATAGCAGAACGGCTGTTCCGTCCAGAGGTGCGCTATCCATTGTTTGCCAGCCGTTCACGAGTTCAACCTTTCAGCCAGCGCGTCGAGGCGTTCTAGGATGCTGGCGGGGGTGCGGAGGTGGTGGGCGAACTTGGCGAGGTCGTGGGCTTCGGTCTTTGGTTCGGCTAGCGGTCGAAACTGCCGAATAAAAGAGTCCAGCCCGACATCTTCGTTCCAGCCTCGTAGCCACACGCCTTTGAACGTAACGAGTTCGATCAGACAAATTTCTTTGTACCGAGGACCGCCCGTTATCGGGGTGAACGGTTCTTCCGAAGTGAACCAGCCTTCACTGTTGATACACACGCATTTAGCGCCGGGCACGGCCCATCTGGGGATAGTGGGTTCTGTGGTCATTGGGGGTTTCCTTTCACATTCGCCAGTAGAGTTTGGGGTCTTCGAGTTCTTCCCACGGATCGGGTTCGGCGTTAAGAATCAGCCGGTCAAGGTCCGTGGGGCGCATCGACCGGATTTCATCCTTGGTGCTTTCAATATAGCCCTTCTCCTTGAGGGCCTTTTCAGCCTGATAGACCGTCACGATAGACAGGCTGGCGCCACGGGCAAGCTCCTGTTTCGACGGGCTCTTTCCAGTCATGGCGACATACTGGCGTAAAACTTCGTAGATTTTGACGTGCGAGTCGCGCAGCGTCGTGTCGATCACCCGCACGATCAGTTCGCCTTCGGGCGTTCAGCCTCGGGCTCGTCGCCCATGACGAAGTCGAAGATGGCCTGCGCGCGGTCGATCATGTCGACGCCGCGCATGTCGCCGTCGCGGTGGACGTGGTTGGCCTGCACGATGGCAAACATGCGGATTTCGCGCAGTTCGCGGTCGGCTTCGGCGAAAGCCGCCAGTTCCTCGGGCGTGAATTCGTCGTCGATGGGGTCTTTGTCATCGTGCATGCCAGCGGTCCTCCGTTGCAAGGACGCCAGCATTACAGCATGGTTTCACCTGTGTATAGACAGGAAGGCTGACCTGTTTACGTTCACCGGTCGCGGAAGCCTGTCGTCTCGGGAAGCAGGGCCAGACGCTCTTCAGCTTCTCTGGACGGCACGATGCCGAGGGCGTTACAATGGTGGAACAGGGACCTCCGGCCGCCCGCCCAAGTTTCGAGCGTATCATGCGTGCCGTCAGGCAAGCGCTTACAGATCGCCCAGCGGTCACCACTACGCAGGGCCGTGTGGACGCGGTCGAGCTCGATGGTGATCTCGGTCGTTGCTGTCATTCCGGCAGGTCGCCTGTGTCAGCACGTTCACCGAGTGCTAGACCCGCTGCTGCGGCGAGGGTGGTCTTCAACTAGCTTTTACGCTCGGGCGCGTCGGCTTCGCTGAACACGCTCCACATCTTGATACGGCCGGTGGGCCAGAGTACTGCCACGGCGACTGTGTGTTCGTCGATACTCTTAACGACAGCTGCTCGGGCGAAATCGACCGTTCCATGGTCGACGTTCTGCCGTGGGGCGATGTCCTTGTCGAAGTCATCGGCTTCGTTGAGGTTCTCGAGCCAACCACCCTCGGCGTCGTCGCCCATGCCGTGACAGAGTGAGCACTCTGTTCGGCCGTCACGGTAAAGGAAGAAGTTCTGGCTACCGCAATGCGCGCAGGTCCAGACTTCGTCGTTGGGTTCTTCGGGCGTTTTGCCGAACTGGACGACGTTGGTCATTGCAGTTCGTCAATCGCCTGACGCAACAGCTTGACCTGCGAGCTCTCGCGTTCACCGAGGACGTACTCGGTCAGAGCGTGCAGGTCGGCCAACATGGCCTCCTGCTTTGGCTTTCCGTAGCCACCTCCGCAAGTGATCATGAGATCCTTGTCGGTCATCTTGGCGAGGCGGCGTGCCGATTCTCTGACGGTCAATTGGGGTCCTTTCAGCGTGAACAATTTCTTCTCCTATGCGCTTCTTCGAACGTGACCGGTTCTACGCGGTCCGCGTCAGGTTACTTCTTCGGCACGAGCCTGTCGAGCGCGTCCACGATGGCGGTCGGTACGAACCAGCCTTCGTCCATTTCTTCGCGCTGCTCTTGCATGCGCCGAACCATGAAACGTAGCGTAGCGAGGCGACCGCCGATTGGCGGTTCCAAACTGTTCTTCGTTCCTTTCATGCGTCCTCGCGTTGCTTTGCGGGCCGGTACATCTTCAGAGCGAACTGGTAGGTGTGACCACGTTTTGCGTGCCTTGATCGCGGCTACGTTGCCCCTAGTGACGCCGTGAGTTTCTGCTATTTCACGGACGGTTCTCGGGTCTGCCCGGATGGCTAGTACGATCTCCGTGGTTATTTTAGCCGCTGGTGCATTGCCGACGAACAGATGCGCGGGATTCACGCAGTTCGGGTTATCGCACCGGTGGCAAACAGACATACTCCGCTTCGGCGAGTACATGCCGATCCGGCCGTTTGCAAACAGGTACGACAGTCTGTGCGCGCGGTGGGGTTTTCCGGCAAACGTCAGCACCCCGTAGCCGTTTGGGTCGGTCGTTCCGGTCCAAGGCCAGCATTCCTCCGGACCTCGAACCTCAACGTAGCAGTTGAACCGCTCGAGCAGGCTGGCTTTATCGGGGTGATTTAGAATATCGTCGATGTTCATCAGGCGGCCCTTCCGCTTGGTGTTTCGAACCGGTCGCTGTCTGAACCACGGCGACCGGTTTTCATTTTTGTATTTTATAAATTTTTATGAGTCAAGAGGTACTTTGTAACTTTTATGTTTCGCATAGCGGGAGCCGGTCGAGAAAGACTTGACTGTGTATGGAGAAGAGTCCCAACCCGTATTAGGGGGCCCCGGCACCGGGTACGGGGTCGACCGGCTGCAACCTGGCACTTTCCACCTGACAGCTAACACCCTCACACAAGCGAGCTCAACCGCTGCCAATCGTCAACGGGCAGCGAACAATCCAAACCAATCATCCTCAGCGATCAGCCCTTAGGCTTGCGCTTGCGTGGTGCAGGGCTGGCAGGTGCGGGGGCTTGACATAGCTTAAAGAGTGTAGGATGATCGGTGCATTGAAACGAAAGGGACCTGACCAATGACCAACGCCAAGTTTATCGATGTAAAGCTCGAGCAAGCCAAGGCCGGCGCGCAACGCGCGGCGGACCGTGATGGCACGCCGCATGCGGTGTTCAACCTCAACATGTCGGGCGCCCGCATGCTTGTTATCCGCGAGGCCGACTCGTTTGCCGGCGAAAACCGGATGGTTGCCGGGCCGTTCGAGCCGTCCAATGGCTGACGAATATTACTGGACATACAAAGCCGCTAGCCCGACGCCTAGTTATCAAGAGGCGCTGGACGCTGGCGCGATCAGCCCGAACACAACTGAGTCGGGCTGGCATTCACTGACGCCAGGCATGCGGCGCGAAATTGTCCACGCCGCACGTAAGAAAGCCGCGGCTAGCTAAGCGCGCGGCTTTCGCTTCCGTCCGCTTCCAGGCGCTGGGCTATTGCCCGGCGCCTTTTCTTTTGTCGGTGTGACGTCAAGCGCGACTCACGGTTGCAACATCGAGCAGCCAGGCTTGAGACGCACGCTTGCACGATGCAACTGCAGCCGGGCATAG
>JAUPVD010000205.1 GCA_030917225.1 Pseudomonadota bacterium | reverse complement strand
GCGTGGCGGCGGCGTGCGACGCGATCGCCGCCGATCCGTCCGAGGCGCGCTCGCTGACCTCCCGCGGCAACCTCGTCGCGGTCATCACCAACGGCACGGCCGTGCTCGGCCTCGGCAACATCGGCCCGCTGGCCTCGAAGCCGGTGATGGAAGGCAAGGGCTGTCTGTTCAAGAAATTTGCCGGCATCGACGTCTTCGACATCGAGCTGGCCGAGAACGACCCGGACAAGCTGATCGACATCATTGCCGCCATGGAGCCGACGCTCGGCGGGGTGAACCTTGAAGACATCAAGGCGCCCGAGTGCTTCTACATCGAGAAGAAGCTGAAGGAGCGCATGTCGATACCGGTCTTCCATGACGACCAGCACGGCACAGCGATCATCTCCGCCGCCGGCATGCTCAACGCGCTGAAAGTGATCGGCAAGAAGATCGGCGAAGTGAAGGTCGTCTGCTCCGGTGCCGGCGCTGCCGCCATCTCCTGCCTCGACCTGTGGTGCGACCTCGGCATCCAGAAGCATAACGTCACTGTCTGCGACTCCAAGGGCGTGATCTGGGTTGGCCGCGACGCCTAACTCGATGACACCCAGGCGCGTTACGCGCTGGACACTGCGCATCGCACGCTGGCCGACGCCTTCGTTGGTGCCGACATCTTCCTCGGCCTTTCTACCGCCGGCGTGCTCAAGGCCGAAATGGTCAAGACCATGGCCGACAAGCCGATCATCTTTGCGCTCTCCAACCCGACGCCGGAAATCATGCCGGAGCTGGCCAAGGAAGCACGGCCGGATGCGATCATCGCCACCGGTCGTTCCGACTACGTGAACCAGGTCAACAACGTCCTCTGCTTCCCGTTCATCTTCCGCGGCGCACTCGACTGCGGCGCCACGCGCATCACCGAGGAGATGAAGCTGGCCTGCGTGCACGCCATCGCCGCCATGGCGCAGGAAGAAGTGACCGATGAAGTGGCCATGGCCTACCCCGGCCAGGAACTGTCCTTCGGCCCGGAATACCTGATCCCCAAGCCTTTCGACCCGCGCCTGATTACCACCATTGCTCCGGCGGTGGCCAAGGCGGCGGCCGAGTCGGGCGTCGCCACGCGTCCGATCACCGACATGGCGGCGTACAAGGAAAAACTCAAGGAATTCATTTACCACACCGGCGTCGGCATGCGTGCCGTGTTCACGGCGGCCAAACAGGGCAAGCCGAGGCGCATCATCTACACCGAGGGCGAAGACGAGCGCGTGTTGCGCGCCGCCCAGATCATTCTGGAAGAACGCCTGGCCAAGCCGATCCTGATCGGTCGCCCGGATGTGATCGCCATGCGCCTGGAAAAGATCGGTTCCAAGCTGCGCGTTGGTGAACATCTCGAGGTGGTCAATCCGAACCAGGACGACCGCTACAAGGAATGCTGGACGGCGTACCACAACACCATGAAGCGCCATGGCGTCACCGTCGAGATCGCCAAGATGCGCCTGCGTCAGGACAACACCATCATCGGCGCCGTGCTGCTCCAGCTGGGTTACGCCGAAGGCATGATCTGCGGCGTTTCCGGCCGCTTCGGCCACCACTTGCGCCAAGTCGAGGAAATCATCGGCAAGGCGCCCGGCGTCAACACCATGGCGGCGATGAACCATCTGCTGCTGCCAGGCCGCGCCCTGTTCCTGTGCGACACGCATGTGAACGAGAACCCGGATGCCAACGAGATCGCCGAGATCGCGCTGATGGCCGCCGATACCGTGCGCAGCTTCGGCATCCAGCCGAAGGTGGCGCTGCTTTCGCATTCCAACTTCGGCTCGTCGCAGTCGGCTTCGGCGAAGAAGATGGCGGCGGCTACCGCGATCATTCGTGCGCGTGCGCCGGATCTCGAAGCCGACGGTGAGATGCACGGCGATACGGCGCTTTCCGACGAACTGCGCATTCAGTGCGATCCGGATTCGCCGCTGATGGGCGAAGCCAACGTGCTGGTCATGCCCAACCTGGATTCGGCCAACATCGCCTACAACCTGCTCAAGATGACCGGCGGCGAAGGCATCACCATCGGCCCGATCCTGCTTGGCCTGGCCAAGCCGGTGCATGTGCTGACCTCGACGGCCACCGTGCGTCGCCTGATCAACATGACAGCGTTGACGGCGATCGAGGCTGGCGGCAAGTAAGTGCCGCACGGGGCGCCAAAAGCCCCCTCCTGGACGCCACCTGCGGGTGGCGTTCTTGTTTCGGCAACTGCTACTCTGTGCGCTTTGCTGCCCGAAGAGCGTGCCATGTGTCGACTGAAACTGGTTCTGAACGTTTTCCTGCTCGCTTGTGCGTCAGTGGCGGCGGCCGAAACCCTTGAGGGTCATGTGACCGGCATCGTCGATGGTGACACCCTGATGGTCGACGTGCCGAATCGCGGTCAGTTGCGGGTTCGTCTGGCCTGGATCGATGCACCCGATCGCTTGCAGGAGCATGGCGAAGCCTCCCGTTCCGGTCTCAATGCGCTGGCTGCCGGCCAGGGAGTGCGCGTGGAAACCGTTGCCGAAGCAAAAGGCCAGCAGGTGGCAGTAGTCTGGGTGAAGGCGCTGGACGCGCCCTGTCGCGACGCCGGTTGCCCGAAGACGCTGGATCTCGGTCTGGCCCAGGTAGCCCGCGGCCTGGCCTGGCATGATCGGCGCCCGCTTGGGCAGTCGCCACAGGCGAAGGGGCAGTACGAGCATGCGGAATTCGAGGCGAAGATCCGTCGGGTCGGCCTGTGGAGCGGGAAAAACCCGACGCCGCCATGGGACTGGCGGGGGCGCTGAGGGCTGTCGCAGAGGGGCCCGGGTTTGCATTGATGGGCATTTTGGCGCATAGTACCGCCCTGCGATCTTCAAGTAGTGTCGTTGTGGTCCGGTTCAGTGCCTGCAGTCCTGCGGTATCTCTCCTTTCATCACCCGCTGTCTTGACCATCCTGCATCCCCGCGTGAGTTCGGGGTAATTGTTTTCCGCTTTTTCCGGGAGATTTGGTCTTGGCCAAAGAAGAACTGATAGAAATGAACGGCGTCGTGGAGGAAATCCTGCCGGATTCCCGTTTCCGCGTGCTGCTTGAGAATGGTCACCAGCTGGTGGCCTATACCGCTGGCAAGATGCGCAAGCACCACATCCGCATCCTCGCCGGTGACAAGGTGACGCTGGAGCTTTCCCCCTACGATCTTTCCAAGGGGCGCATCACCTTCCGCCATATCGAAGGCCGCGCACCGATGGCGCCGCGGAATCATCGCTGACCGCTGATCGTTGATCCATGCTCGCCGTGAAGCCGATGTCAGCTTTCGCTGCCATCACACGGACAGTAGTTGATCTCGACGGACACGTGGGCCAGCTCCTCGTGTTCCTCCAGTAGCTTGCGAACATCGGCCGGATTCAGGTCGGTGTCGTGGGTGACCAATCCCAGAATGACTGCAAAGCGCGATTTGCCGACCCGCCACAGGTGCAGGTCGGCGATGCGCGTATTGGCCGACCAGGTCGGGTGATTCTCGATCGCCTCGCGTACCTCGGCAACGACCGGGTGATCCATCTCGCAGTCGAGCAGTACCCGCCCCGTATCTCTTAGCAATCCCACCGCCCAGACGGTAATCATCACTGCCCCGACGATGCCCATCGCCGGGTCCAGCCACGCCCAGCCGAACACTGCGCCGCCGGCCAGCGCAATGATTGCGAAAACCGAGGTGGCGGCATCGGTGAGCACATGCACGTAAGCCGATTTCAGGTTCAGGTCGTGACCATGGTCATGCGAGTGATGATCGTGCGAGGCATGGTCGTGCGAGGCATGGTCGTGGCCATGTGCGTGATCGTGGTGGTGATGGGCGCCGCCGAGAATGAAGGCGCAAAACAGATTCACTGCCAGCCCGATCCCGGCAACGACCATGGCCTCGGTAAAACGGATGGGTTCGGGGCGCAGCAGGTGCGCCACGGATTCCCAGGTCATGGCGCCGGCCACGGCAAGCAACGCCAGTGCGCTGGTGAACCCTGCCAGCACTTCAATCTTCCAGGTACCGAAGGCGAAGCGTGTGTCCGTCGCAAAGCGTCGAGCCATGGCATAGGCCAGCGCTGAAAGGCCGATGGCGAAAGCGTGGGTGGCCATGTGCCAGCCATCCGCCAGCAGGGCCATCGAATTGAAAACGACACCGGCCACGATCTCGACGACCATGGTGGCCAGCGTGATCCACATTACAAGGCGGGCGCTGCGCTCCGCCGCCGGGTTGCCGCTGTCAAAGGTGTGGCTGTGCCGCCAGGCTTCCGTTCCATGCATGCCGGCCATTCTACGTGAGCGGCAGCATCGGTGGCGCGCCGGCAGTGAATGGAAAGCAGTGAGTGCGCCTCAAGTTTTCGCCGCTTGCTGCCGTAAAAGTTTTATACGGAGACAAGAAAAACCAAAACAAAATGCCTGACAAACTCGAAAACCTCGAAGTGCTGATCGACAACATTCTTCAGGATGAAGGTCCGATGACCTTGGCCGAACTCATCAACATCATCGCGCAGCCGCACCGCTACGATGGCCTTTCTCTCAGCGCTGCCTGACCGGCAAGCGTATTCGCCGCAGCGGCTTGCTGCGGCAGTTCCATTCAACTCCCGATAGGTTTTTCAGGCGCTGGTTCTCCGGCGCCGGCACTCGCGTGCGCGCGGATTTTCCTTGCTTGCTGAAGGGGTGCTGCTAGTGAATTTGTAGCCGGCCAGCGTGACGCTCGGAGCAGGCGAACTTGAAGGCATCGCAGAGGTCGGAGATCACCTGCATCAGGTCGTCGGTGTCGACGGCACTCATGAAATTGCGGCCGTGCGAATGTACCCGCTTGCCGGCAGCCTTGACCAGAAAGGCCGTCGCTCCGGCCATGCTCCGGCCGGTTTTCGAAAGCTGGATTTCGATGACTGCAGAATCGAGGTCGATCTCCAGGACCGGCCGACCTTCGGACTCTTTCCACGCACGCGGACAATCGGCGATGCTGACATCAACCAGTGTGCCGATCTGTTCGATGGCGGAAGCGTAGCTGGTGCGTGTGGTGTCGTTCATGGTCAGAGCACCCCGTTGAGAATTGTCGATGCGGCAGCGTTATCGGGCAGGCGAAGCCGCCGATAAACCTGTTACGGCAGGAATCCGGGTTTTCTGAAGGGGGCGGAAAGCAAAAAGGCCAGTCGCGCCGACTGGCCTTGCGTGCAGAATTCTGGTGGGGCGTGAAAGATTCGAACTTTCGACCTTCGGATTAAGAGTCCGCTGCTCTACCACCTGAGCTTACGCCCCGCGTAGTTGCAACTAACTGGTAGAATGCAGAGAAACTTCTTGAAGGGAT
>JAUPVD010000204.1 GCA_030917225.1 Pseudomonadota bacterium | reverse complement strand
TTGCCCCAGACAGTATCCGGGTTGATCAGATTGTCTTGTGCCCGGCCGCAATGCGCCGCAGCGCTCGACCACGGGTAGGCTTCGGCTGTACTCACCATGCCGGCGCGAACCGGGTTGCGCTCCACATAGCGCACTGCCGCCCATAGGTACGCTTCATCCAGCGGTGAGGAAAAGTAGCGCCCTTGCCAAAGGTGCCCTTTCCACCCCCGTGCGTGGTTGATGCGCTGGGCGTAGCGCATGTGCAGCGGCTTGAGCATTCCTTGCAAACCGTCGTTGCTGGCTGGAACTGCAACGAGGTGGATATGGTTTGTCATGAGGCAGTAAGCGAGTATTTCAACTTGGTGCTTCTCGCTGTAGTCCTTGAGCAATGACAGATACGCCAGGCGATCTTCATCGGTGAAAAAGACTTCCTCACGCCGATTACCGCGCTGCGTGATGTGGTGTGGAACACCTGCAAATACCGTTCTTGAGAGTCTGGGCATTTCGGGAGGCTATCAGAAAAAGGGTAGCGTCCCCTTTTAGGAAAACAATGAAGCCGTGACAATTTGTCACGGCTTCATTGTTTTTGCAGCGAACTCTACGTTGGCGCGCTATTCACCAGCCTGAGTGCTACGCCGATTCAGGATTTTCTGCGGCGGGCGATGCTGCCCATGAGGCCAAGGCCGGCGAGCAGCAGCGCGTAGGTTTCCGGCTCGGGCACGGCGGTAACGGTGTAGGAATCCGTTGTGTCGAGGCGGCTGAAGCCGGCGTGGATCTGGTTGGCAGCCGGGTTGTTCAAGTTGCTCAGGCTCGGGGTGCCGGGGCTGTATTTGCCCGAACTGCTGAAGGCGGTAAGCGCCATCGCCGGCACGGAAGCGGCAGAGAACGTGAGGTCGAAATACCAGGAGTCGGGCGCCGAGGAGATGTTGCCGCCATTCGGCTCGCTGGCGCGGGTGCTTTCGTTCCAGCTGTAGTTGATGCTGTTGTCGGCAATATCGATGCTGAAGCTCCATTGCTGGCCGAAGGTATCCGTGGCCGTGCCGGTAAATTCGGCGCCAGCGCCAACAGTGGCGGAAAGAGTGTTGAATGTGTCACCAGTCATGGTGTTCAGGTAGTAGCCGAGGCCAACGGTTTGCCCGTTGAAGCCTGCGTGTGCCTGCAACGGAGCGAACAGCGCGGCGGCGGCCAGTGCAGCAGCAGCGATTTTGGTGAATGGTTTGGCCATGTGTATTCCTTGTTTTGAATTGGCGTGGAAGGTGTGGAACCGATCATCGGTTATATGACAATAGGTTGGCGCGGATATTAGCACAATAGTCCTTCCAGACTATGCTCTATGAATCATTACGGCTCGCCGATTATTTTTTGCCACCGGCCTTCTCTCGCGTGGCAGATACCGCCTTTGCTTCACCTATGACAAAGGGCTTAGCCCGATAGGGCTATTGCCACTGTCTCGCTCGCCGCCTACCCTGAGCGTGTGTTTTCAGTTGCATCGTCGGTGAGAAGCGAATCACTTGCTGCGGTGCTTTCCGTCTCTCAAATAATCATACTTAGCGAGGTTCCCCATTATGAAACTACGCGCTTTCCTGCCGCTGGCTGCTGCCGCCAGCCTGACCTTCGCCGGTGCTGCCAACGCAACCACCATCACCTTCGACGAATACGCCGCCATCAACAACAATGTGCCGATCACGGCGCTCTATTCGTCTCTCGGTGTCATTTTCGGCAACGACAATGCGGGTACCTGGGGCGGCCTCGGCAACGGCGATCCGGGCAACTGGGGTCTGTTTGGCACCAACGGCACAGCCTTTCTCGGCAACAACGGCACCACCAATGGTGATAGCTACGTTACGACAATCAGTTTCACCAACACTGTAACCAACCTGTCATTCGACATCTCGCGCTCGAACGGCTCAAGCGCCGGGCAGACGCTGGCGGCCAACGTTTATCTCGGCAGCACGCTGGTCGGCACGCAGTCGATCACGTTCGGTGCGGTCAACAACTGGACATCGGTCAACTTCGGTGCCGGCTCGTATGACAAGCTGGTGCTTACCGGCTCTGCAACTGGCTTCTCGCCCTACGGTATCGACAACCTGCAGATCGCAGCAGTGCCGGAGGCGGAAACCTACGCCATGCTGCTGGCCGGCCTTGGGCTGATGGGCAGCATCATCCGCCGTCGCAAATCTTCGGCTGCCTGAGCGCAACCAGAAATAAAGCAGCCCCAACCCCAAAGAAAAACCCGGCCGCAGCCGGGTTTTTCTTTTGCAAAAAAGGGTAGCGTCCCCTTTAAAAATCAAAGAGTTGAAAAGGGGTAGCGTCCCCATTAAAAATCTGGCGATCTATGACTAAAGGTTTAGTCCGATCGGCCCATTTACTCAGCGAACCCACGAACTAAAATGGGCTGACCGTCATTGCAGTCTCCGGGAGTCCCCATGAAATTCCTCCGCCTTGTCATTTCCGCCCTTGCGCTGGTTTGCGCGCAGGCGTCGTTCGCCAGCACCGTGTCGCCCGGCGGCTCGGGTAGCTCCGGCATCCTCACCGATCTGGGCAGCTTCGCGGCGGGTACCTATCAGATCACCGCCACCGGCATTGTCGATCTGGTGGGCAACGGTTCTTTCCGGATGACGCCGGATGGCCTGCCGGAAACGACGGTGACCAGCCCAAACTACCCCTATTTCAACCCTTCGGGTTCGTATCTGGCCGACGGCAATTACGGTGCGGCCGGCACGAATGCGCTGATCGGCGCGCTGATCGGTACGCTGACCTCGACGCCTTCTTCGGCGTCGGACTGGTTCCTGATCGGGTCGTCGAAGATCCTCACGCTGGTAACGGCCGGCCATATCTATGCGTCGGTCAATGACACTTACCACAACAACAACACGGGCGCTTTCAACGTCAGCGTCACCGCTGTGCCGGAACCCGGCACCTACGCGCTGCTGCTCGCCGGCCTGGGACTGATGGGCACGATTACTCTCCGTCGCCGCCGGGATTGAGCGAGTAGTCCGGAAGGACTATTGCCGGCATTGCTGCCGGAGCATACCCTGCGACGTCGCGTCTCCTATTCCGGGACCCAAAGGACACCAACAATGAAAAAAACCCTCGCTATCGCCATCGCTGCCCTGGTTCCGTGCCTGGCGCAGGCCTCGACCACGGTCTTTGCCGATAACTTCAACGGCAACCCTTATGGCCTGAACACGATCCCTTCGGGCTGGAATGTTTCGGGCGGCACCGTCGATTTGGTCGGTGCGGGCGGTTATGGTTACCTGTGCGCCACTGGCGGCGGTATGTGTGTCGACCTCGACGGTTCCACCTCGAATGCTGGCGTGCTCAGCCGCGATCTTTTGCTGACGGCCGGCACCACCTACACGTCGTTCTTCGACATTGCCGGCAACCAGCGCGGCGGTTCGGAAAACCTGCAGATCATCTTCGGCAGCAGCACGATGTCGCTGAATCCGCTGGCGAGCGATTCGCCCTGGACACAGTATTCGCTGACATTCACGCCGACGGTCACCGGCACCTACAGCCTGGTTTTCAACAACGCCGGCGGCGACAACATGGGCGCCATACTGGACAACGTTTCGGTGCAGGCCGTGCCGGAACCGGAAAGCTATGCGCTGCTGCTTGCCGGCCTGGGCCTGATGGGCACGGTGGCACGCCGCCGCAAGTCGCAAGCCTGATCGGTTTTCAGCCCGGCCAAAAGCCCGTCGCAAGACGGGTTTTTTGTTGGTACCGGCGAAATAATCCCTTCGCCTTTGAGTGGCATAATCCCGCCCATCGCAGCCTTCCTTGTTCAAGACACTCATGAAATCAACCATTCTTGTTACTGGCGGCGCCGGCTATATCGGTTCCCATACCTGCGTCGAGCTGCTGGCGGCGGGCCACGATCTGGTGGTGGTCGACAATTTCTCGAACAGCAAGCCGGCAGTACTCGGGCGGGTGGAGAAGATCAGCGGCCGCAAGCTGGCTTTTCACGAAGCGGATATCCGCAACCGTGAGGCGCTGCGCGAGGTGTTCGGCCGCTATCCGATCGGTGCAGTGATTCATTTCGCGGGCCTCAAGGCGGTGGGCGAGTCGGTGGAACAGCCGCTGCGCTATTACGACAACAATGTTTCCGGCAGCATCGCGCTGGCCGAGGTGATGGCCGAGCATGGGGTGAAGACGCTGGTCTTCTCGTCTTCCGCCACGGTGTATGGCGACCCGCATACGGTGCCGATCCGCGAGGAGTTTCCGCTTTCGGCCACCAACCCCTACGGGCAATCGAAGCTGATGGTGGAGGAGGTGCTGCGTCACGTGGCACAGGCCGATGACACTTGGCATATCGCGCTGCTGCGCTACTTCAACCCGGTGGGCGCGCATGCGTCCGGCCTGATCGGCGAAGACCCGAACGGCATCCCCAATAATCTGATGCCTTTCATCGCCCAGGTGGCCGTGGGCCAGCGAGCGGAGCTGTCGGTTTTCGGCAACGATTATTCAACGCCGGATGGCACCGGCGTGCGCGACTACATCCATGTCGTCGATCTGGCGCGCGGGCACCTGGCTGCGCTAACGGCGCTGGCCAGCAAGCGCGGCATCATGACGGTGAACCTGGGCACCGGGCGCGGTTACAGCGTGCTGGAGGTGGTCAAGGCTTTCGAGCAGGCCAGCGGCCGCAAGGTGCCCTACCGCATCGTTGCCCGACGCCCCGGCGATGTGTCGCAGTGTTATGCCGACCCTTCGCTGGCGGCGGGCTTGCTGGGCTGGCGTGCCGAGCGCGGGCTGGATCAGATGTGCCAGGACTCATGGCGCTGGCAGCAATGGGCAGCGGAAAATCTGGCAACTTGATGCCGTACGCATGACCCTGCCTGAACCGCAAACCCGCCTGCCTGGCGGGTTTTGTTTCTGTTTGGTGACTTTCTATGACCTTCGTCTTGGTACTAAAGAGCTATTGATGCCAATGCAATAGCTATGGATACTCCATCAACCGTTTTTCCTATTCTTCATCGATACTCATTCAAGGAATTTTCATGAATCTCATGCTCAAGAAAACCACCATGGCTCTGGCCATCGGCCTGGCTGCCGCTGGCTCCGCAGTGGCCGATGATCAGGTCTACACCCTGGCCACTCCGGTCGGTGCTGCTGTCAGCACCCACGTTTTCAACCACCAGGTTGGCAGCTTCTGGGACACCTTCAACTTCAACGTTACCGGTGCCTCGACCCTGTCCAGCTCGGCCAACAACCTTCAGCTGTCGCTTTACAGCCTGAACATTCTCGACATCGCCGGTCTTTCCGCAACGCTGTGGGATAACCACCATCCGAATGGCTGGAACATTCTTGGCACCTTTGCCGGCAACAACCTGACCTACTCGTTCACCCTGCCGGCCGCTGGTGATTACCACCTCGACATTACCGGTGTTGCCAACGGCCTGTCCGGCGGTACCTACGCCGTGGCACTGAGCGCCCTGCCGGTGCCGGAACCGGAAAGCTACGCACTGATGCTGGCCGGCCTGGGCCTGATGGCTACGGTGGCACGCCGCCGCGCCAAGACCAACGCCTGAGTCTTTACCGCTCTGCCAAAAACCCTGCCCGCAAGGCAGGGTTTTTCTTTTGCTGGCCGGCTCGCACCGACGTCGCGAGCCTCGGCTATCATCGGCAGCATGATCGCTGCCCTCTTTCGCACCCTGTTCCTATTGCTGTTTTGCGCCCCCGCGCTGGCCGAGCCTGCATTTGTCCTGCCACGCACCGGCATCGGTGCCGACGAACT
>JAUPVD010000017.1 GCA_030917225.1 Pseudomonadota bacterium | reverse complement strand
CGTACCGCAGGCCCGGGCGCTGGCGGCAGAAGTTGGGGCGCTGCTGCAAGGCAATACCTATCGCGAAACGCTGGCCCACATGTGGGGTAGCGAGCCGGCGCAATGGTCTGACGATCTCGCCGGCTGGGATCGCATGCGAGTAGTGGTGAATGCCATGACACGGATGCGATTCTGCTCACCGGCAGGGGTAATGGAGTTCAAGACCAAGGGTGAGGTGAAGAATGCCCCGGAGGGCTATCTGCCCTGGTTCGAGGTGGCCGGCCGACGCAGTGCCGACCATGTACTGGTGACCGGCCACTGGTCAGCCCTCGGTCTGCAAATCAGGCCGGAGTTGCTGGCGCTGGATTCAGGCTGTCTATGGGGTGGGCATCTGACTGCCGTTCGGCTTGAGGATCGTCAGCTGTTTCAGGTGGATTGCTTGCCAGAGGAAGCCCGAGCTTGAGCGCAATCGCACCTCGTGCCGCATGAGCCAGCTCGCGCCGGTTCTTCTCTGCTGTCGATAGGGCCGGCGTCGGGCGTAGGCGCGCAACGATTTCCTGACAGGCCAGAATTGCACCGAAGCATTCGATCAGACTGGTTTCCCCGACATAGGCCGGGGCCAGCGAGCGCTGTCCGTCGGGTGTTTCGTAGGTCAGCGCAACCGGCTGAATCGGCCGCCCGGTTTCCACGGCCGGCTGCAGCAGCGCGCCATGGAATCCCAGCAGATGCGTGCCGTCCGTAGTCGTACCTTCCGGGAAGATGGCAACATCCTTGCCGGCAGTCAGCAGGGCATCGATTTCAGCGTTGACGATCTTCGCGTGTCCGCGACTGCCCCGGCGCAGGAAGACCGTATCCGTTTTCGCGGCCAGCCAGCCGATCAGCGGCCAGCCACGCACTTCCGATTTTGAAACGAAAGCCATCGGCCGGGCGGCATTCAGCACATAGATATCCAGCCACGAGATATGGTTCGAAACGATCAGGCTGCCAGGCTCGATGCCACCGAGGGTGGCGTCGAGCCGGATGCCGAGGATGTCCAGTAATTGCCGAGACCAGCGTTGCTTGAGCCAGAGGCGTTGCGTGTCGTTGATGCGCGGGTAAACCGTCGCGATGGTGGCCGTTCCCCACAGCAGATGCAGACCAAGGCGCAGGGCTCTGAGCGCACGGATAAGGCGTGATGTGGTTTTCAGTCCTATTTCCCCATGAAGTGGCGGGCATAGCGTGCGTCGAGCCGGCTCATCGGCAGCAACACCGGCAGGTCGGCCGTGTTGAAGTCCGGGTCCCACGCCGGCTCGCCACAAATCCAGGCGCCGGCGCGCAGGTAACCCTTGATCAGCGGCGGTACCGGCGGGCGCTGCGTTTCCGGCAGGTCGCCCTTTAGCGCTGCCAGCGGCAGCGGGCAGCGCGGGAACACGCGGTATTCAAGCGGGCTCATGTGTTCGCCCAACTGATTATACAGACTGGCTGCAGCATGGCCGCCGTCTGCCATGCTGACGCTGGCGCAGCCGACCAGATGCTCGTAGCCGCCTTCGATCATGTACTTTGCCAGACCGGCCCAGAGTAGGGTGATCGTGGCGCCGCTGCGGTAGTCCGGGTGCACGCAGGAGCGGCCGATCTCGACGAGGCGCGGGCGCAGGTGCTGCAGGCGGGTCAGGTCGAATTCGTTTTCGGAGTAGTAGCCGCCGATGCGCTTGGCGTTCTGCGGCGAAAGGATGCGGTAGGTGCCGACGATTTCTGCGCTGCGTTCATCGCGCACGACCAGATGGTCGCAGTAGGGGTCGTAGATGTCGTGGTCAACGCCGGCTTTCCGGGTCGGCAGGCGGGCGCCCATTTCACCGGCAAAAACACGGTAGCGCAGGCGCTGTGCTTCTTCGATTTCACGCTCGCTGCGGGCCAGGCCAACCGAAAACTCGTGCTTTGCCTGCCGTGCCGGCTGTTGCTGAAGGAGGTCTTGTTTGTTTGTCATGAGTTGTTCTCCATTGGTTACTGGAGAGCAACTCTAGTGGGCCCGTATTACGCGCCCTTGTCGTCGATATGACGCCGATGTTTCAGCGCCCCCCCAAGGGGACTTCTTCGTAATGCGCGCGGCGTATTACTCAGTGCGCACCCCAGGAGTACTTCTTCGCGATGTGCAAGGGCACATCACTCAGTGTGTCACGCGTGTGCCACCGGCACCGGAAAGTAATCGAACCCGTTCGCCGGCATGGAAAATCTCGTCGCCTTCCTGAACCACAGCAGTCAGTTGGCCGTTGTCCAAGCGAACAGTGATCTCCAGAGCCGCCTTTTTGGTCACGCCCTCTTCGATCGCTGCGCCGGCTATGCCACCAATCACTGCGCCGACCACCGCGCCGACGATTTGGCCGCTGCCGCCGCCCATGTGGCTGCCGCCAACACCACCGGCCACCGCGCCTGCTGCCGCGCCAACGCCGGATTTTGTGCCTTCGAGCTGGACCTCGCGCACGCTTTCGACGACACCGGTGCGCACGATCATTTCCTGCCGCGCCTGGTCACGGGTATAGGCGCTGCCTGATTTGCTGCTGGCGCAACCCGCCAGCGTGATGGCAACCAAAGCGATGAGAAGAATGCGGTGCATGATTTCTCCTTGCTTACCAGGGGCGGCTACCGAAAGCTTCGCTGAAGCGGCGGGCAACTTCTTCCCGGCTGGGAACATGGTTCTGGCCACCGCGATGGGCAATCTTGATGGCGCCCATGACTGCGGCAAGGCGGCCGGTGTCCACCCAGTTCCAGCCACGCGTGATTCCATAGAGCAAGCCGGCTCGATAGGCATCGCCACAACCGGTGGGGTCGACGATCTCATCGGCCTTGACGCAGGGAATGTCGTGGCGTTGCCCCTCGGTGAATATCCATGAACCTTCGCCGCCACGGGTGACGATCAGTGCCTTGACTTTTTCGGCCAGCATTTCCAGCGATTGGCCGGTCCGCTCGCAGGCCAGTTGGGCCTCGTAGTCGTTGAAGCAGGCATAGTCGGCGAGATCGAGGAAGTCATTGATGTCGTCGCCGGAGAACATCGGCAGCCCCTGGCCCGGATCGAAAATGAAAGGGACTTTGGCCGCCGCGAAATCTCGGGCGTGCTGCATCATGCCTTCGCGGCCGTCCGGTGCGACGATGCCGAGTACCGCCCCCTCGGCATGTTCGACCTTGTTCAGGTGCGAGAAGCTCATGGCGCCGGGGTGGAAGGCGGTGATCTGGTTGTCGTCGAGGTCGGTGGTGATGAAGGCCTGGGCGGTGAAGCTGCCGGGGATGTGGCGTACATGGTCGCGCGGCAGGCCAAGCTTGTCGAGTCGTTCCAGATAGGGGCCGGCATCGTCGCCGACGGTGGCCATGATGTACGGGTCGCCTTCGAGCAGCATCAGATTGTAGGCGATATTGCCGGCACAACCGCCGAACTCGCGGCGAAGTTCGGGGACCAGGAAGGCAACGTTCAGGATATGGATCTGATCCGGCAGGATATGGTTCTTGAACTGGTCGTTGAAGACCATGATGTTGTCGAAGGCGATGGAGCCACAGATCAGCGTTTTCATGCCGTTGCTTTCAGTGAAGTGTTCAGGGGTAGAAGACGTACAGGCGGTAGCCGGCGGCGACGGTGTCCTTGGCCTCCAGCCAGAGACGCAGGCCGGCTTCGCCATTCGGAGGGAAAACCGTGGGGTCGACCTTGGGCGGCAGGTAGTCGGCCGGTTGCAGCACGCGGCGCAATACCGCGTTGTCCTGTACGTCGGTCAGAGTGATTTCCAGCAGTGGCCAGGCCTGCGCATAGGAGGCCCGATTCTTGAGCGTGGCCGAGAGGGTCAGGGCGCCGCCCTGTGCCGGGTCGACCTGCAGGTCGGAGGCTTCAATGCTGACCAGATCAACGTGGCGCGGTAGCGGAATGTCGCAGTCCAGCGCTGCGCAACCTGCCTCAAGAAGAGGGCGCAAGCTGGGCGCAGTGACGACGAGTTCCGCACGGTAGTGATGGGCGATCTGGCCGGCAAGTGCGCCGATCAGCAGCAAGCCTGCGAAAACGAAGGGCCAGGCCGGTTTTGAAGCGGGCGCCGAAACTGACACAGACGTAGTAAAGGCCCCTTCGGCCCACTTGTTGTAGCCGGGGATTTCGGTCGTTTCGCGTGCCGCAACGAGGCCGGCAGCCATTGCATCGTCGCGTATGGCTTCGGCGGTCGCGGGTTCTTCGGCTTCCAGCGGCTGGGCTTCGCTATTCCCGGAAGGCAGCGACGATTGTTCGCTAGTCGATGTTGTCGAGGGAAGCGTCGGTGACGGAGCTGTTGCGACTGCTGCTGTCGTGTTGTCTGGTGGAGCCTCGGCCAGGCTGTCGAGCGCGTTGAAGATCGCTTGGCACTTGCCGCAGCGCACCTTGCCGGCACGCGCCTTCAACTGTTCCGGCGTGACCCGGAAAGTGGTGTCGCAGGTCGGGCAGCGAGTCAGCATTCTGTGCCCCTGGCTTTCCGGCCGGTCAGGCAGACCCAGCCCTCGCGCGTATCCGCAACGTGCATCGGCAGCCAGTCAGCGTAGATGCCGATCAGCTCCTCGGCCTGTTCCTCAAGGATGCCAGACAGCGCCAGTTGGCCGCCGGGGCAGACATGGCCGCAGATGGCGGGGGCCAGCGCCTTGAGCGGGTTGGCCAGGATGTTGGCAACGACGATGTCGAATTGCCCGCTGATCGGTTGGTCCGAAACGGCGAAGCGGGTACTCACGTCGTTTCGTTCGGCATTGGCTTCGGCGGCGACAACGGCCTGCGGGTCGATATCGACGCCGTCGACCGGGGTGGCGCCAAGCTTGGCGGCAGCAATTGCCAGGATGCCCGAACCGCAACCGTAGTCGAGCAGGCTTTGCCCAGCCGTTACCGTGCGCTCCAGCCATTCCAGGCAGAGCCGGGTGGTCGGATGCGAGCCGGTACCGAAGGCCATGCCCGGGTCGAGTATCAGGTTGATGGCGTCCGGGTCGGGCGCAGTGTGCCACGACGGCACGATCCATAGTCGCTGGGAGACGCGGATCGGTTCGAACTGCGACTGGGTGAGTTGTACCCAGTTCTGCTCTTCCACAGCCTCTGTCGTGTAAGTGGGGGCTTCTGTCAGATCCGCCTCGCGGGACGCAACGAGCACGGCAGCAGCGATATCGGCATCCGGCTCAAACAGTGCGGCGATACGCGAACGCTCCCAGCCGGGGGTGGTGATCGAGCCGGGTTCGCCGAACTGCGGCGTTTCTTCATTGGTGCCGGCGGCGGCATCCTCGATCGTCGCCGAGAGGGCGCCGCCTTCCATCAGGGCGTCGGCCAGCGCCTCGGCATGGGCGCAGTCCGTTTCCAGTGTCACCGAAACCCAGGCCATGGCCAGTACTTACTTCTTCACTTCGCCCTTGGCGGCGAGTTTGTGCTCCAGATAGTGGATGCTGGTGCCGCCGTGAACAAAATTGGCGTCCATCATCAGTTCCTGGTGCAGGGCGATGTTGGTTTTGATGCCTTCGACGCTCATCTCGGAAAGCGCGATGCGCATGCGACGGATAGCCTGTTCGCGCGTATCACCGTAAGCGATGAGCTTGCCGATCATCGAATCG
>JAUPVD010000016.1 GCA_030917225.1 Pseudomonadota bacterium | reverse complement strand
GATTGCTCGGGAATGGCTGTTCGAAAAAGGTGTGGATGTGATCGCCGACGTGGCCAGCTCGCCACTGGCGTTGCTGGTGCAGGAGATCAACCGGCCGCGCGGCGCCGTCGTCTTCTACAACGGCGTGATGAACTCCGACATCACCGGCAGCAAATGTGCGGCAACCGGGATTCACTGGATGTACGACGGTTACGCCTTCAATTCTGTCATCGGCGGGGAGCTGACGCGCGGTGGTGCCAAGCGCTGGTACTTCGTCACCGTGGACAATGCCTTCGGCGCCAACGTCGAGAAGTCGCTTGCTGCCGTCATTCGCGACAACGGCGGTACGGTGCTCGGCAGCGTCAGCCATCCCCTTGGCAGTCAGGATCTCTTTGCCGAATTGCGCCAGGCATCGGAATCCGGCGCCCAGGTCATCGCCCTGGTCAATGCCGGCCAGGACATGATCCGAGCCGTTCGCGAGAGCTTCGATCTCCTGCGTGTCAGCAAGGGCGAAACGCTTCTGGCCGCTGTGGCGACTGCCCTGAACGATGTGCATCAGATGAAGCCGCAGCTGGCGCAGGGGCTGCGGCTCTCGCATTCGTTCTACTGGAACATGGATGACGAATCACGCGCCTGGTCCAGACGTTTTTTCGAGCGCACCGGCGCCATGCCGAGCGACCTGCAGGCCGGGGTCTACTCTTCGCTGACCCACTATTTCAAGGCGGTGAAGGCGGCTGATAGCGATGTCGGCACGACCGTGGTGAAAAAGATGCGCGAAATTCCGATACGCGACCCGATCGTCCGCAATGCGCGGCTGCGCGAGGATGGCCGAATGGTCCATGACATCTTCCTGCTGCGCGTGAAGAAACCTGCGGAGGTGAAGGAACCCTGGGATTACCTGGAGATCCTGCGCAGCGTCCCCGGTGACCGCGCCTTCCGGCCATTGGCGGAAGGCGGTTGCCCGCTGATTGGCGCAGCTCAGGCGGGCAGCAAGACCGCGCCATCGGCGGCGAGGTAACGCTGCGCCGATTCGTAGCCGATCTGGAACAGCGTTTCGAGGTTCGAGCGTGACCAGTCGAGCGCGGCCGGCAGATGTGCTTCCGGAATATCGAACGGCACCTGGAACAGTTCGCGCACCGGATTGCTGTTGTAGAGCGCCTTGAACAGCTTCGTATCATCCTGGGCGATGGCCACCATCGGCACGATGATCGATAGCAGCCAGGCATCGTAGAGATCTCGCGGCGCGCGCATCAGCGCGTCGGCGCCAAGCACGTCGAAGACGACGATGCGCGTCACTTCGGGTTCATTTTCCACCAGTGCCTTGTAGTTCAGGCAGTCGTGCGCGGCGCCTTCGTAGTACAGGCATTCGGCCTTGCTCTCCGGGTCCCGGGCCGGGTGGGGCGGATAGAGGAATGGGTAGGCCAGCGCGGCGCGGCAGTGGTCCGGCGTGATGTCCTGCTTGGCGAAGCTCTGCATCTTCCGGTGCGTGATGTTGTAGGCGTTCACGTAGAAGCCGGTCGGCGAGGCGGCGAGCGCGTCGAAGTCCACCGTTGCTTCGAGGAAGGGCACGCTGGCGCAGAGGCCGAGGCTCTTCGGGTTGAGATCGGTCGGGCAGCTGCCGGCGAGCATCAGCTTCATCCAGTCGCCGAACAGCTTGCCCATCGCCGTGTCGCCGTAGGTTTCCTCCAACTGCCTGGCGAACGGGTTCATCATCGCCAGCGTGCGGTAGGCGTCGGCAATGGCACCGGGCTTCTGAAAGACCTTGTAGTTGACCGGGAAATGCTCGTAGATTGCGTCGGCGACGCCCATCTCGATCGTCGAGCGCAGCGCCTCGGCAGGCGTCTTGCCGCCGCCGGGGGCGAGGTAGAGCAGGCCGATCAGCGCACCGGCGCCGGCTGTCGAAATGACGTCAAAGTGCACGCCGGCTTCCGAAAACGCGGCCAGCGCGCCCGACATCAGTGTTGCGTTGGGGGCGCCGCCGCCCAGGACCAGTGCCGTTTTGCCCATATCGTGTCGCTCCTCGCAAAGAACGACGGGCAGCGGGTCAGGCGGTCAGTTGCTTGAACATTTCCTTGATCGCCGCGACCTTGTCGTTCAGGGTCGGTGAATGACGGGAGAATAGCAGCTTGTCCTGGCCAGCGAGCCTGTAACTGCGATTTTTCTGGATCAGGTTGATGATCCTGATCGGTTCGATCGGCGCCTGCGTGGCGAATTCGGCGCTGAACTGCACGACGATCTGCTCGCTCGTCGCATCCAGCTTGGCCACGCACCAGGGTTTTACCAGCAGTCGAACGCGGTGGGTGGCCAGCAACGACTGGGCTTGCGCCGGCAGCTCGCCGAAGCGATCGATCAGCTCTTCCTGCAGTGCATCGATTTCCTCGCTGGCATCACAGTTGGCCAGGCGTTTGTACAGGGTCAGCCGCTCGTGCACATCCGGTGCATAGTCGTTCGGCAGCAGCGCCGGGGTGTGCAGGTTGATCTCGGTGGCAATGCCCAGCGGTTGCGTCAGGTCCGGTTCCTTGCCT
>JAUPVD010000203.1 GCA_030917225.1 Pseudomonadota bacterium | reverse complement strand
TAAAAGGGAGTGTCCGGGGAGTGCAGCGTCCATGCTGATCTGGTTTGTCGTCCTGTACCTGATGGTGTCGATCGGCATCGGCCTGTATGCCGCCACCCGCGTCCATAACGTCAAGGACTTTGCCGTCGCCGGCCGCCACCTGCCGCTGCCGGTGGTCACCGCCACCGTCTTCGCGACATGGTTCGGCGCCGAGGCCGTTTTCGGTGTCTCCGCCACCTTCGTCAAGGACGGCCTCTCGGGTGTCGTCGCCGACCCCTTCGGCTCGTCGATGTGCCTGATCATCGCCGGCTTCTTCTTTGCCAAAAAACTCTACAAGCTGAACATCCTGACGCTGGGCGACTACTTCCGCATGCGCTACAACCGCACGGTGGAAGTGCTGACGACGATCTGCATCGTTGCCTCCTATCTCGGCTGGGTCGCCGCCCAGATCAAGGCGCTCGGGCTGGTCTTCTCGGTGGTCACCGACGGCGGCATCAGCGAAACCGCCGGCATGATCCTCGGCGCCGCCATCGTGCTGACCTACACCACCTTCGGCGGCATGCTCTCGGTAGCCATCCTCGATTTCGTGCAGATGGGCGTGATCATGGGCGGCATGCTGTTCATCGCCTGGTTCATCTCCGGCAGTACCGGCGGCGTCATGCCGGTGATCGAGCACGCTTCCGCCGCCGGCAAGTTCGAGATCTTCCCCGAACCCGACCCATGGAAGTGGCTGACCTTCATCGGTGCCTGGGTGACCATGATGCTCGGCTCGATCCCGCAGCAGGACGTCTTTCAGCGCATCACCTCGGCGCGCACGGCAAAGATCGCCATCTGGGGCTCGGTGCTCGGCGGCTCGATCTACTTCTGTTTCACCTTTGTGCCGATGTTCATCGCCTATTCGGCAACGATCATCGACCCGGCCACCTTCAACGAAATGATCCAGACCGACCACCAGCGCGTACTGCCGACGCTGGTGCTGTCGCATACGCCGATCTTCGCCCAGGCCATCTTCTTCGGCGCCGTGCTGGCGGCGATCATGAGCTGCTCGTCGGCGACGCTGCTGGCGCCGTCGGTGGCCTTCTCGGAAAACATCATCCGCATCTATTTCCCGGGCATGGGCGACCACGCCTTCCTGCGCGTGATGCGCATCACCATTGTCTGCTTCACCTGCATCGTGCTCGGCTTCGCGCTGTGGTCCAACGCCTCGATCTTCAAGATGGTCGAAAACGCCTACAAGATCACACTGGCCGGCGCCTTCGTGCCACTCTTCTTCGGCGCCTTCTGGAAGCGCGCAACGACGCAGGGCGCACTGTGCGCCATCTTCGGTGGCCTGCTGTCGTGGATCCTGGTCGAGCTGCTGATCGGCGAAGCCAGCCTGGTGCCGCCAAAACTGATGGGCCTCTTCGTCTCGATGTTCGGCATCGTCGCCGGCTCGCTGCTGCCGCAGTGGATCGGTCACTCCACGCCACACCCGGACCTGCACGCCGAGTTGCACCATCTGGCCGCTGCCGAGACCCATCACGTCACTGACAAGCCGCACCACCACTAAACGGTCGACTGCCTGCGCGAGAAACACCGGCTTGCGCTAAACTCTCCGAAACACGCTTACCAAGGGGGGAAGCCAGCATGACCGATGCCGCATTGATCGACGCCGCACGTATTCTCGACGGCAGCCCGGTACCCACTTTCGTCATCGATTCCAGCCACGTCGTCGTCTACTGGAACGACGCGCTGGCCCGCATGTCCGGCGTGCCAGCTGCGGAAGTGCTCGGCACGCACTATCAGTGGCGCGCCTTCTACCCGGCCCATCGACCGGTGCTGGCCGACCTCGTCGTCGACGGGGCCGTACAGAATCTGCTGGAAAAGTTCTACCGGGGCAAATATCGCCGCGCCGAACACTGCCCCGATGGCTGGGAATCGGAAGACTTCTTCCCCACTTTCGGCGACGAGGGCTGCTGGCTGGCATTCTCGGCCGCCCCGATCCGCAATGCCGAAGGCAAGATCGTCGGCTGCGTGGAAACCCTGCAGGACATCAGCGAGCGCAAGGAGGCCGAAGTGTCGCGGCGCGCCGCAGAACGGCAACTGGCCGAGATCATCGCCGGCAGCCCGGTCGCCACTTTTGTCGTCGACACACATTGCCGGGTCACCCACTGGAACCGTGCCTGCGAGGCGCTGACCGGAGTTTCTGCCAACGAGGTCATGGGCAAGAACGAAGTCTGGCGCGCCTTCTATCCGTTCGAGACCCGCCGTGTGGTGCTCGCCGAAATGATCGTTCGCGGCGCCAGCAGCGACGAATTGCTTGAGCGCTACACCGGCCACGCCCACCCCTCCGTGCTGGTCGCAAACGCCTTCGAGGCACGCGACTTTTTCCCGACATTCGGCGAGGGCGGAAAATGGCTGCACTTCATGGCCGCTCCCCTGCACGACATGCACGGCAAGGTCATCGGCGCCATCGAAACGCTTGTTGATCTGAGCGTAAAGGCTCCGGAAGAAACCTGACCTGACAACCGATGTCACCTGACCGGACACCGCTTCAACCGTTTCTGGCGCCTGCCGGAATCGCCGTTTTCATCGCCAACCCGGAGCCCGGCACGCTCGGTCACGGCCTGCTGTGCAACCTCAGGAGCAGCCCATTCCTCAAACGGGCCTTCCTGATATCGCAGAAGGCAAGCGGCCTGGAAGAATTTCCTTGCCACAGCACCCTGGAAGAGATCGCTGCCCGGCTCACGCTGGCCGTCCTGCACCTGCCCGCTCACGCTGCGGCTGCAGCGCTCGATGCCTGCGGCCGCAAAGGCATCCGCGCCGCAGTTATCGTTTCCGCCGGCCTGCGTCCGGATACACCGGCCGGCAGCCAGCTGCAGGAGGTTGCTGCACGCCACGGCATCCGGCTCTACGGACCAAACGCGCTGGGCTATATCCTGCCGCATGCCGGCCTGAACCTGACACCGATCACCAAGACGCCGCCTGCCGGTAACCTAGCGCTGGTTTCCCAGTCGGCGGCTGTCTGCGCAAACATTCTCGACTGGAACCACAACGAGGAGTTCGGCTTCTCTGCCATTTTCGCCCCCGGCGAATCCGGCGACCTGGAGCTGCCAGAAATTCTCGACTACCTCGCCAGCGACCCGAAGACCGAAAGCATCCTGCTCTACCTCGAAGGGCTACGCGACGCGCGCGGCTTTCTCAGCGCCGTGCGCGCCGCCGCCAGCATCAAGCCGGTGATCGCCGTCAAGGCCGGGCAAGGCATCACCTCGTCCCGCATCGCCGAAGCGCACAGCGGTGCCCGCGTCGACCGCGACGACGCCTTCGACGCCGCCCTGCGCCGTGCCGGCGTACTGCGCGTCCGTGCCATCGGCGACATGTTCTCCGCCGCACGGGCCCTGACCACGCCACGCAAGCCGCGCGGCAACCGACTGGCCATCGTCAGCAACGGTGGCGGCCCGGCAGTCATGGCACTCGACCAGGCGGAAGAATTGAACATCGCGCTGGCGCAACTGGCACTGAGTACCTGCAGCAAGCTGTCCAAGCTTTTCCCCGACAGCTGGTCGCAGGGCAACCCGGTCGACGTGATGTTCGACGCCGCGCCGGCTGATTTCGTCGGCGCCATCTCGGCCTGCCTCGATGACCCCGGCGTCGATGGCGTGCTGGCCATCCTGACGCCAAATACTTATGTCGATCCACTGGCCGTTGCCCAGGCCACCATCGCCGCCGCCGAAAAGGCCGACAAGCCGGTGCTGACCTGCTGGTTGGGCGAACAGCAGGCACGCGGCGCCCGCGCCGCCTTCGCAAAAGCGCGCTTCCCGACCTTCCGCACACCGGAAAATGCCGTTTCGGCCTTTGCCTTCATGGTGAACTGGGTGCTCAACCAGGCGCTGCTTCTGGAAACGCCAGCGGCGCTTTCCTCCTACACCCCGCCGGATGTCGCTGCCGCGCGCGGCATCATCGAGAATGCGCTGGCCGAAAACCGTACGACACTGAATTTGCCGGAAGCCAAGGCGATCCTGTCCACCTTCCACATCCCCGTTTCGCAAACCCTGTTGGCCACCACCCCGACGGAAGCCGTCAGCGTCGCCAACCACCTCGGCTATCCGCTGGCCATGAAGGCGCTGGCGCCAACAGGCAGTGGCAAGGGCACCGGCGCGGTCCGCCTGCAGTTGCGCTCGGCGCCGGAGGTGGCACTGGCTTTCCGCGAGCTGGCCATCGTCAGCGGCGGCAACAGCGGCAGCGTCCTGCTCGAACCGCAGGTATTCAAGCCCGAAGGGCGCTGGCTGGCCATCGGCATCCGCCAGGACCGCCTGTTCGGCCCGATCATCTCGCTCTCCGAAAGCGGCATCGCGCCGGTCATCTACAACGCCCGTTCGGTCGGCCTGCCGCCGCTCAACGCCCGTCTTGTCGACTCCATGCTGCGCGTGCCGCACGTGGCCCGTCTGCTCGGCCCTCTACCCGGCAAGCCGGCCGTTGCCGAAGGCCCGCTACGCGAGATCCTGCTGCGCATCTCGGAGATGGCCAGCGAGCTTCCCTGGCTGAAGAAGCTGGAAATCAGTTCGCTGGTCGCCGACAGTGCCGGGGCCATCGCTGTCGATGCCAGTATCGAAGTCGAGCCAACGAATGGCAGCGAACGCTATGGCCACATGGCCATCTGTCCCTACCCGGCCCAGCTTGAATCCGAGGAAATCCTCAAGGACGGCAGCGGCTGCACCCTGCGCCCGATCCGCCCGGAAGATACTGCCGCGCTGCAGGATTTCGTGCGCCATCTTTCGGTACGCAGCAAGCGCCTGCGCTTCTTCTCGGCCCTCAGCGAATTGCCGCGCCACCAGTTGGCCCGCTACGCGCAGATCGACTACGGCCGCGACATGGTCATCATTGCCACCTGCGAACGTGACGGGCGGCAGGTGATCCTTGGTGAAGCCCGCTATTCGATCCTGCTGGATGGCACCAGTTGCGATTTCGCCGTGGTCATCGCCGACGACATGGCCGGCAAGGGTCTCGGCGTGCGCATCATGAACCGGCTGCTGGAAGCCGCGCGTGGGCACGGGTTGAAGGTCATCCGTGGCCAGGTGCTGGCCGACAACGAGCCGATGCTCGGGCTGATGGAAGCCCTCGATTTCATGGTCAACCTCACCGACGACGAGTCGATGGTCGAAGTGTCGCGGCGCTTGCATTAGGCGGCGACCTGCCCGCGCTTGCCCTCTTGCTGCATCGGCGAATCCGCTAGAATCGCCACTTTCCGAATCCTCGGATTGCCCGATCGTCAGGATTTCCCCATGCCGTCCCTGCCCCGCGTTTTCACCCTTGCGCTGCTATCGCTGTCACTGGCCGCCTGCAGCACTTTCTCCAGCAAGCCTGTCGAAGCACCACCGGCCAAGCCGGTCATTGCGCTGGCACTCGGCGGTGGTGCCGCCAAGGGCTTTGCCCACATCGGCGTGATCAAGGCGCTGGAAGTGCAGGGCATCGTGCCGGACATCGTCGTCGGCACCAGCGCCGGGTCGGTGGTCGGCGCCATGTACGCCGCTGGCAAGAGCGGTTTCGAACTGCAGACGCTGGCCATCACGCTCGATGAGTCGCAGGTCAGCGACTGGTCGCTGCCGGATCGCGGCGTGCTCAAGGGCGACGCGCTGGCCGCCTTCATCAACAAAGCCATCGGCAACGTGCAGATCGAAAAGCTGCCGAAGCGATTCGGCGCGGTCGCCACCGACCTCGCCTCGGGCGAGCCGATCGTCTTCCGCAGCGGTGACACCGGCACCGCCGTACGCGCCTCAAGCAGCGTGCCCGGCATCTTCCAGCCGGTGTCCATTCGTGGCCGCGAATACGTCGATGGTGGCCTGGTCAGCCCGGTACCGGTACGCTTTGCGCGCGAGATGGGCGCCACCTTCGTCATCGCCGTGGATATCTCGAACAAGCCGCAGATGGGCAAGACCAAGAGCAGCCTCGACGTGCTGCTGCAGACCTTCGCCATCATGGGCCAGAGCCTCAACCGCAGCGAACTGCCGCAAGCCGACATCGTCATCCGCCCGGACATCAGCCAGCTGGCCTCGGCCGATTTCAAGACCCGCC
>JAUPVD010000202.1 GCA_030917225.1 Pseudomonadota bacterium | reverse complement strand
CTTAGCGGCAGGCTTAGCGGCAGGCTTAGCGGCAGGTTTCGCAGCAGGTTTCGCAGCAGGTTTCGCAGCAGGTTTCGCAGCAGGTTTCGCAGCAGGTTTCGCAGCAGGTTTCGCAGCAGGCTTTGCGGCGGGTTTCGCAGCAGGCTTTGCGGCAGGCTTAGCGGCAGGCTTCGCGACAGGTTTCGGAGCGGTTGCAGTGGTTTCGGATGTGGCCATGATATCTCCTCTTATTCGTTATAACGGTATAAACAGTTTATACCCATATTTTTCAATCGCAAGGGCCATTTTGCGGTCTGTGGTTATCGGGTTGCTGTTTTTCGTCACGAAACGGTCACGTCAGTGCGAGAGGATGAGAGACAAAAATCGCCAAGCCAGAATCGCCGAAATCGGAAATCCTTGTGGGCGGTTTGTTTCCGGAAAGGATGTGAGCTCATGAAAACACGTCTCGTGAGTCACCTGATCCGCCAATCGGTAACCGGCAGGTAACAAGCCGGCAATACGCCGTCGCTATTCTCTGCCCACTCAAAGCATCTGCGATGCTTGAACGGAGTGTGTGATGATGGCTGACGATGAAATTGTAGTGATCAAGCTGCCCTTGGCAGAAGCGTTGGCGGACGATGTTCCCCTCGCCAGATCGGTTCTGAACGAGTGCATGGCTGCCTATGCTTCGGCGCTGACGCGCGATGTGCTGAAGGGCTTTCAAGCGAACCCGGAACTGGCCAGTCTGCCGGTGATCGAGCCGGCGACGCAGCGCCCGATCGGCCTGATCAACCGCGCCTTGTTCATGAGCAACCTGGCGCGGCCGTTCTACAAGGAAATCTATCTGGACAAGAGCTGCCTTGTGTTCATGGACAAGGAGCCACTGATCATCGAAGAAGGTATCCCGCTCAGCGAAGTGTCTACCCTCATTGCCGGTGCTGGCGAGAAGGTGGTTGCAGACGGGTTCCTCATCGTTTCGGATGGTCGCTATATCGGCATGGGGCATACGCAGGATGTCCTGCGCATCATGGCCGACCTGCACCGTCAGCAATCATGCAGCCTGGCCCAGCATCGTGACAATCTCGAGGAGATCGTCCTGCAGCGCACACAGGCCCTGACCGAGGCAAGAGACGCGGCAGAGGCAGCGGCAAGGGCGAAAAGCTCATTCCTGGCCAACATGAGCCACGAGATTCGCACGCCGATGAACGCGATCATCGGCATGACCCATCTGATGAAGCGCGACGGACTTTCCGAGCGCCAGGGAGCGCGGCTGGCGAAGATCGATCACGCCGCCAGGCACCTGTTGGGGATCATCAACGATATTCTGGATCTGTCGAAGATCGGCGCCGGGCAGATGACGCTGATCGAGGAACCCATCAACCTCTCCCGTCTCCTTGCCGGCGTTTCCGACATGCTGGGTGACGTGGCAATCGCCAAGGGGCTTCGTCTTGTCGTCGATGCCAGCAATGTCCCCAGTGGTTTGCGCGGCGACGGTACGCGATTGACGCAGGCTCTGATCAATTATGTTGGCAACGCCATCAAATTTACCGAGTACGGCAGCGTCACCGTGCGTTGCAGCCAGGTTGCGGAGGATGAGACTTGCGCGCTGATTCGATTCGAGGTGCGCGACACCGGCATCGGCATCTCTCAGGATGCCCTGGCAAAGCTGTTCAGTGCCTTTCGGCAGGCGGATGAATCGACTACGCGACAGTACGGCGGTACCGGACTGGGTCTGGCGATCACCCGGCACCTTGCAGAATTGATGGGGGGTGAATCGGGCGGCGAAAGCATGCCGGGCAAAGGCAGCATGTTCTGGTTTACCGCCAGGCTTGCGAAAACGACGCACACGCTCAATGCCGTGACAGCCCGTGGCGCTGCCGAATCGTATGCCGTGCTGCCGGATCAGGATGCTGTGATGCAACTGCGTCAGCGTCATGCGGGTACCCATATCCTGGTAGTTGAGGATGAGCCGATCAACCGCGAAATAGTGCGAGAGTTTCTTGAGGATGCGGAGTTTGAAATCTCGTTCGCTGTTAACGGCAGTGATGCTGTGACCAAAGCCAGCGAACGTCCGCTGGCGATGATCCTGATGGACATGCAGATGCCGGTGATGGATGGCCTGACGGCAACCCGCATTATCCGTGGCATGCGCTTTGGCCGGAACCTGCCGATCATTGCCATGACTGCCAATGCCTTCGAGGAAGACCGCGAGCGCTGTCTGGCGTCCGGCATGGAAGAATTCATCGCCAAGCCATTCGATCCGGATACGTTTTTCGAATGTCTGCTGCGCTGGCTGGATCATGGGAAAGGCGTGGCTTCAGAAAACTTCAACGTGTCTGTCGCGGCAGCGTAACAGCGCGCTACCAGAAGCGGCCTCTGAATATCCCGGAGGCGACCATTGAAAGCTGAGCCTGCCGAAGGGCCTGCGTGACGGACGTATTCAGAATTTCCCTAGGGAGGTGCTGATTAAGTCCGTCACACCGGCGAAAGCCGGTGTCCAGTTTGTTGAATTTTATGGATTCCGGCTTTCGCCGGAATGACGAATTTTGACTTGATCGGCGAATCCCTAGAACTCGAGCAGCATCAGCCTGGGGGCAGGAGAAGCCTTGCGGCAGACCTCGCGAAAGCCCATGTCCCGGTAGCGCTTCGGCTTCGAGGTCGAGACGAGAATGCGCCCGTGATCATGCCGTTCGAAGATCCAGTCCAGACGTGCGCGCACCAGTGCGCGACCGATGCCTTTTCCACGGAGTGTGGACTCGACTGCGGAAAGATAGAGGACATGCGTATCGGAAGCCCAGTCGGCGGATTTGATTCCACCCGCGCCGACCATGCGCCCTTCGTGCCAGACGACCAGGAACTGCCGGTAATGCGGCGCCGTTGCCGGTTGCAATTCATGCGTGATGCGCTGTTCCGGATAACGTTGCGCGTTGTCGAAGGCCGCGACGATCAGCGCGCGTGCCGCAGCAATGCCTTCATTATCGTTCCAGCCCAGTTCAACAGTGGTGACGTCGAGCTTTGGCGGCTTTCGTTTTTCCGCACGATTGCCGCTGCTCACCAGGTCGATCAACGCGGGGAGATCTGGCCCGTGTTTCATCGGCCATGGATGCGGAAGTGGGTGGAGCGCAGAGGTCCGCGGACGCCGCCCACGGACCTGTCTGGCCTGTAGCACTGATCATTTGTGCTTCG
>JAUPVD010000201.1 GCA_030917225.1 Pseudomonadota bacterium | reverse complement strand
CGGGTTCCGGCGTCAGCGAGACGCGAATGGTGTCGCCGATGCCTTCCTGCAGCAGCACGCCCATGGCCGCCGTCGAGGCAACAATGCCCTTGGAGCCCATGCCGGCCTCGGTCTGGCCCAGATGCTGCGCGTATCCGGATTTCGCCGACAGGTCACGATAGATGGCGATCAGATCCTGCACGCCAGAAACCTTGCACGACAGGATGATGCGGTCGCCGGGCAAGCCGATTTCTTCAGCTTTGGCCGCCGACTCAAGCGCCGAGGCGACCATTGCCGCACGCATCATGTCGACCGAATCGAGCGGCTCGGCACGTTTCGCGTTCTCGTCCATCATCCGCGCCAGCAGCCCCTGATCGAGGCTGCCCCAGTTCACGCCGATGCGCACCGGTTTGTCGTAGCGGCACGCCAACTCGATCATCTGCGCAAACTGCTCATCCTTCTTCTTGCCGAAACCGACGTTGCCGGGGTTGATGCGGTACTTGGCCAACGCCTCGGCACACGCCGGGTGGTCCAGCAGCAGGCGGTGACCGTTGTAGTGGAAGTCGCCGATCAGCGGCACATCGACGCCCATGCGATCAAGATGTTCCCGGATCTTCGGCACGGCCGCCGCCGCTTCCGGCGTATTGACAGTGATGCGAACAAGTTCGGAACCGGCGCGCGCAAGCTCGGCGCATTGCACGGCCGTACCGACGTAATCCACCGTATCGGTGTTGGTCATCGACTGCACGACAACCGGCGCCTTGCCGCCGACAACGATATTTCCGATGCGAACTGCGCGCGTGGCGCGACGTATGATGCTCTGATTCATGCTATTCCACGGTGACGCGGGCGACGTCGTCCTTGCTGCGCGGCTGCAGCTCGATGTTGCGCCCCTGATACTGGACAGTTACGTTCCCGGCATTGCCGACGACCAGCGAAAATGGCGGCTGCCCCTCGACTTCCTGTTCGCTGCCAGCAGGGTTGAGCTGGGAAAAAATGATCTGCCCGGTGCGATCACGGATTTCCACCCACGAAGGTTGCGTGAAACGGAGCTTGAGACCGTTCCCCGATGCAGGCGCCGGCGCTGCAACAGTAGTTGCTGCCGCTTGCGCCTCGACCGCTGGTGCTGCAGGTACGGCAACACTCCCGGGGGGCACCGACTCGGTATTGGTCGAGCCAGAGGGCGGAAACAGCGGCGTCGGCTCAGCCGCCACCGGCGGTGGAGTTTCGCGCGGCGGAGATTGCCAGAAATCAGGCGGCACCACGTAATAGGCGATAACCGCGACGGTAATCAATATGATTCCCGCCAGTACCGTCGCATAGTCCCGCTTCTGTACCCGGCCCGTTTCCGGCATTACGGCAGCCGAACTCTGCGGCAGATCAAGCCTTGGTTTCGTGGGCGGCGGCGCCTCAAGGTCAGCCAGCAATTCATCCGCGTCAAGCTGAACAACGCGGGCATAGTTGCGCACAAACCCACGGACGAAAGTGTGGCCAGGCAACTTCGCCCAGTCACTAGATTCCAATGCTTCGATCTGCCGCCTTGAAAGCTTCAGGGAACTGGCAACGACCTCAGTCTCCAGGCCCAGCGCCTCGCGTGCTACGCGCAGGCGTTCGCCAACACTGGGTTTTGGCGCCAGTGGCGCCCCCTCCTCCGATTGCCCCTCAGGGCTGATATCGCTCATTCGTAATTTCCCTTGAGCAGTTCTTGATATTCCTTTGAATCCGGATACTTGCGACGCAATTGCGTTGTGTAACGGTTTTCAACTTCACGATCGCCGACCTTCCGTTCGATGCGAACAGCCAGCCACAGTACCTCCGCATTCGGCTCGATCTGGCGCATCAAGTCGGCAAGCTCCTTGCGCGCCTGATCAATCCGGTTGGTACGGTAATACAGATCCGCCATGCGAAAGACCGTAACAGGACTGCCGCCGGTCATGCGATAGGCCTTCTGCAGATACTCTTCGCCCAGTTTCAGATCACCCATGCTGACGGCACACTGGCCGGCATTGAGGTAGGCACGGTCAGGGGTCTGATAGAGACGGTTGCGCAATGCCCGCTCGAACTCAGGCAGTGCTTCCTTGTACTTGCCGATCTGGCAAAGGAACCAGCCATGATTGTTGGCAATTTCGGGATCATCCGGCGCATAGCGAAGCGCCTCCTTGAAGTTGTCCTCCGCATGCTGCGGCTCATTCAGAAAATGATGGACTAAGGCTCGCATGCTGTATGCCGGTGCATAGGTAGGATCGATGTAAATGGCAATGGTCAGTTCCTCCATCGCCACCGGGATATTCTTGTCCTGGAAATAGAGCGAGCCGAGTTCCGTATGGATTTTTGCCCGACTACGCGGATCCTTCACCGTCGTATCCTGCGGGCCACCGGGCTGTGGTCCGGTCTGCGTGCTGGACTGAGCCAGCAGCGGCGGCGTGACCAGAACAGCGACAAGAAGCAACAAAACGCGCGCACCGCGAACAATCATGATCTGGCCTCTCGCACTTCAATAATCCGTCGCTCGACCCGGCGCGTCTTGTCGAGCACCTGACCGGCCAATTGGCCGCAGGCAGCATCAATGTCGTCGCCGCGAGTCTTGCGGGTGGTGGTAACAATACCGGCGTCCATCAGGATTCCGGCAAAACGGCGAATCCGCTCGGGCTTCGAGCGCAGGTAGGGCGAGCCCGGGAACGGATTGAAGGGAATCAGGTTGAACTTGCACGGCACGTCACGCGTCAGCGCCAGCAGTTGCCGGGCATGCGCGTCGGAGTCGTTCACTCCGTCGAGCATCACGTATTCGAAGGTCACGAAATCGCGCGGCGCCTTTTCGAGATAGCGCCGGCAGGCGGCCATCAGCTCAGACAACGGGTACTTCTGGTTGATCGGTACCAGTTCGTCGCGCAGCGCATCGTTCGGCGCATGCAGCGAAACGGCCAGCGCCACCGGGCATTCATCGCGCAGGCGGTCCATCACCGGCACCAGACCGGAAGTGGATACCGTCACACGCCGGCGTGACAGGCCGTAGGCGTTGTCGTCGAGCATCAGGCGCAGCGCCTTGACAGTGTTCTCGAAGTTGGCCAGCGGCTCGCCCATGCCCATCAGCACGACGTTGCTGATGATGCGATCGCCCTTGGGATCAGCGCCCAGGGCGCGATTGGCCTGCCAAAGCTGGCCGATGATCTCGGCCACGGTCAGGTTGCGGTTGAAGCCCTGCTTGCCGGTGGAGCAAAAGCTGCAGTCCAGCGCACAGCCGGCCTGCGTCGACACGCACAGTGTGCCGCGATCGTCCTCGGGAATGAACACCGTTTCGACGGCATTGCCGCCGCCGACGTCGATCAGGAACTTGCGCGTACCGTCGTCCGAAAGCTTGTCGGAAACCACGGCCGGCGGCATCACAACCGCCATTGCCTTGAGCTTTTCACGCAGGCTCTTGGCAATATCGGTCATCGCGTCAAAGTCGCTCTGCCCGAAACGATGCATCCAGCGCAGCACCTGGCGCGCCCGGAACGGCTTTTCGCCATTCTGGGCAAACCAGGCGGTCAGGCCTTCGGCATCGAAATCGAGCAGGTTGACAGTCATGCGAAACGTGTCTTACGGCTTAGCGGCCCGAATAAACGTTCATTTCCGGGAAAAAGAAGGCGATTTCGACGGCCGCGGTTTCCTGTGCATCAGAACCGTGGACAGCGTTGGCGTCGATGGATTCGGCGAAATCAGCACGGATCGTGCCCGGCTCGGCCTTCTTCGGGTCGGTGGCGCCCATCAGTTCGCG
>JAUPVD010000200.1 GCA_030917225.1 Pseudomonadota bacterium | reverse complement strand
TCATTCCGCCGGCCACGTTTCCAGTGCCGCCGAATTGCGTATTCAAGGCTTGCTGCAGCGCCGAAAATGCATTGGCGTTGCCATCCGATCGACCATTGCCAGCCGATTGCGCGGCGGAACCGGACCGAGCTCCTCCGGACGAGATATTGGCGATCTGAGCCGGTGCGATGGTGCGGCTGGTCAGCAGTTCGTTCAGTTCTGCGTAGATGGCCGGCAAATGCGCGGAGAACTGTTCTTCGAGGCGGCCCAGCAACTGCATGTTCCGTTCGAGTCCGACATCGTTGGACTGGCAGATCGCCCACAATCCGGATGAAAGCGCTTCGGGGCCGACCGGGTTGTTGGCTGGCGACATTTCCTGCCGGCGAAGCAGGGTCATGTAGCGCAACTGTACCTGTCGCAAGGCGCTGCCGCATAGCTCACTGAGCCGCCGGGCGATGTCGCCGATCCGGATGTCCATTTCAAGATCGGCATCGCACATCAGGGTCATGCGCGATGCGGTAAGGCCGTCTGCCGCTTCGAATCCTTCCCGCTGAGCGCTGGTCAATTCGTCGTGCGCCTCGCCCAGCGCCTGCGTGAAGGCATCGAGGACGGATGGGGTTGCCACACCAGCCTCACGGGCGACTTCGGTCATTCGCTTCTGGAACAGCGTGCGTGTATCGCGCAGGACAAAAAAAGCGTCTTCCGGGGCGCCTGAGGTGCCGGTATTCGATTCCGTTGTCAGGCTCATGGCAGTCGGGTCAGGTTGAAGTCAGTCAGCATCAGCGTCCTTTTACAGGAAAAGCCGGCAGGGTCCAATGGTAGCGGATGGCGGCAAGACGAATGGCGAGAATGGCGACCATCGTCACCGTACTGGCCCATACGGCGTGCATTCCCGTTTCCATAAGACCCAACTGGAGCAGGGCGCCGATCCAGGCGGCCGATGCGTAGAGTTCGCCTGCCCGCATGACCAGCGGTACTTCGTTGCACAGCACGTCGCGCAGGACACCGCCAAAGACGCCAGTGATGACACCGAGAAGCGATGCGGCGAGCCAAGGGGCATGCCACTGCATTGCGGCCTGCGTGCCAAGTGCAGTAAAAAGCGCGAGACCTATCGCATCGGGAATCAGGAACCAGCGCGCGGGGATTTCGCGCGAACGCAGTACAAAAAAGGCAATCAGGCCACAGAGGACTGCCGTGATCAGATAGGTCTGGTCGGCGATCCAGAAAACGTTGCGGTTAAGCAATAGATCGCGGATCGTACCGCCGCCGAGGGCGGTCGCAACGGCAACAAAGGTGGCGCCGATCATGTCCACCTCCTTGCGCTCGGCCTCCATGACGCCGGTTAGCGCGCTGACGGCAACGGCGGCCATGCCGATCCAGTAGATGAATTCGGCCATCTCGCCTTAACGGAGCGGATTCACCGCTGCCGCTCCTTGAGCAGGCGACCCTGTTCGCGTTTCCAGTCTTTTTCCTGCTGCACATCGCGCTTGTCGTGTTGCTTCTTGCCCTTGGCCAGGCCAATTTCAACCTTTACGCGGCCACGGGTGTAATGCAGGTCGACTGGCACCATGGTAAAACCCGCGCGTTCGACCTTGCCGACGAGGCGGTCGATTTCGCGCGAATGCAACAGCAGCTTGCGGGTGCGCGTGGGGTCGGGATTGACGTGTGTCGAGGCCTCCGATAACGGCGTGATATGCATGCCAAGCAGCCAGATTTCGCCACCCTTGACGACCACATAGGCTTCCTTGATCTGTACCCGGCCGGCACGGATGGCCTTGACCTCCCAGCCTTCGAGGGCGAGCCCGGCCTCGTACTTCTCTTCGATGAAGTAGTCGTGGAAGGCCTTCTTGTTGTTGGCGATGCTCATGATGCTTTGCTGCTTTCGCTATTCTTGGAACGCGCCTTGATGCGCTAGAATGCCGCATTCTACAGGATTCACGGGGTTTGACGGGCGATGGCCTTGGTCGAAAAGTCAGTGCTGATCGCGCATTCTGCGGCGCAGATGTTCGATCTTGTCGACCGGGTCGAGGATTACCCGCAGTTCCTGCCGTGGTGCAGTCGCACGGAACTGAAGTATCGCGATGCGCACAAGACGGCGGCAACCCTGTGGATCAACTACCACAGCGTCAAATCGCATTTCACGACGGAAAACGCCAAGGAGTATCCGCTGCAGATGAGCATTCGGCTGGTCGATGGCCCATTCCGGCGCCTGGAAGGGGTGTGGCGTTTCAAGCCGCTGTCTGAAACCGCCTGCAAGATCGAGTTCCAGCTTTCCTACGAGTTTTCCAGTCGCATGTTCGAGAAGGTCATCGGCCCTGTTTTCAGTCACATTGCCAACACTTTCGTCGACGCCTTTGTCAAACGGGCATCGCAGGTCTATGGAGCAACTGCATGAAAGTTGAAGTGATTTACTCGCTGCCGGCGAAATCAGAACTGGTGAAACTGGACGTGGCAGACGGGACGACCGTGCTTCAAGCCGTCGAGGCATCGGGCTTGCTGGAGAAATATCCGGAGATCGACGTCAAGAAGAACAAGTTCGGCGTCTACGCGAAACTTGCGAAGGCCGACGCAGTACTACGCGAACGTGATCGGGTGGAGATTTACCGGCCGCTGATTGCCGATCCGAAGGAAGTGCGCAAGCAGCGGGCAGCGGAGGGCAAGGTCATGAAGAAGGGCGCCGGCGAGGAGGCCGGCACCGAGTAGTCATTTGCAGAGGTCAGCCACCGCCTTGCGCGCGCGATCGGCTTCTGCCGCCCGTTGGCTGTCATCAAGAAACACTCGTTCGCCCTTGTCGTCACGGGCCGTAATCCGCTCACCCGATT
>JAUPVD010000199.1 GCA_030917225.1 Pseudomonadota bacterium | reverse complement strand
GTGTTCACCCGGTTGCCTACAAAACCCTCAAGGCCGAGGTTTTCCCGGCCGACGACATTCTTTCTTCCGATGTAGAGCGAATGGTTAGCGAGCTTGTCTCGATTGGCCTGCTCGTCGTGTTCGAGGCAGAGGGTCGTAAGTGGTGGTACGTCACTGGCTGGCGTCATCAACTCATCAATCGCCCATCGAAGTCCCGCTACCCGGAGCCGCCGCGCAGCGCGCCGCTACCCTCCGCCGCCGGACAGGGCGCCGATGCGCATGACGAAATAAGTGACGAAGTACCGATTTCCGACCCTGATTTTGTGAGCCATCATGGAGCGCTCATGGAGGACTCACTGAGCACTCACGGAGGACTCATTGAGGACTCACTGACGGAAGGGAAGGGAAGGGAAGGGAAGGGAAAGGAGAAAGGCGTCTACCCTTCACTCGCTTTACCATACTCAACCGGTGTTACGCCGGCAGGCGCCGTTTGCGCGCGCCTTCGCCGCGATGCCCGGATGGCCGATGCGAATCCGCAGCACCCGAAGCTGCTGGCGCTTCTGGCGGCAGGGCTATCCGAGGATGAAATCGTCGCTGCCGGCGAAGACGCTGTGTCCAGGGGCAAGGGGTTTGCCTATGCCCTGGCCACCGCCGAGGGCCGACGACGAGAGGCCGACAACGTCAAAACCATGCCGGCAAAGGCCGCTGCCGGCAGCCTGACGAAAGCCGGCCAACGAACCGCAGAAGCCGCGAGCCGATGGCTCGAATCCGAAGGAGTCAGGGCATGACCGACCAGAAAATCCGTTTCGCAAAGGCGCTCTCGGCGCTGGCCGAGTACTACGGCAAAGAGCTTTCCGATGGCGTCATTGCGCTCTACTGGCAAGGCTTGAGCCAGTACCCGATTGACGACATCGAAGCGGCCATTGGACGGCATTTGCAGAACCCGGATACCGGGCAGTGGATGCCGAAGATTGCCGACATCGTGCGGATGATCGACGGCACGACGCAGAGCGCTGCGGCAATGGCATGGGCTAAGGTGATGCGGGCCGTTGGTAGTGTCGGGATGTACCAGTCGCTGGCGTTCGATGACGCGCTGATCCACCTGGTCATCGACGACTTGGGCGGATGGCACGGTATTTGCCAGATTTCCGAGGCCGAACTGCCGTTCCTGCAGAAGCGGTTCGAGACGAATTACCGGGCCTACAGGATGCGCGGCGCCGACGTTCCGCCGCATCCGCGTTACCTGGTCGGGATCAGCGAGACGCTGAATTCCGCGAATGGCTATCGCTCCGATCCGCCGCGGTTGGTTGGCGATCTGGCCAAAGCACAGGCGGTGCTTTCTGGGGGATCGAACGCGCCACGGTTGCCGGTGCATGTGGCGCACTCATCTCCCTTGGTTGAGCGCTTGCGGCTGATTGGCAGGGAAAGCGCATGAGCAAAATCGTCACCATTGGAAACGCCACGCTGTATCACGGCGACTGCCGGGAGATTCTTCCGTCGCTTCCGAAGGTTGATCTGGTGCTGACTGATCCGCCGTATGGTATTGGCTCGCTGATGAAAGGCGGAACAAATACCGGCCACTGGTGCACGCTATCTGGCGGAAACGATTGGGACATGGAATTGCCAGACATTGCGCCAATCATCGCGCACGGTATTCATGCTGTGGTGTGGGGTGGAAACTACTTCCCGCTTCCGCCCGCGCGGTGTGTTCTGGCTTGGAGAAAGCTTAATGCGGTTCCGACGCAAGCAGATTTTGAACTGGCGTGGACGTCTTTCGACAAGCCAGCAAAGATGTTTTCACACGTATCTGGCGGCGCAATGCAGCGCGACGGGCACCCAACACAGAAGCCGGTTCCGCTTATCGAGTGGTGCCTGAATTTAGCCCCAAAAAACACGTCGACCGTAGCCGACCCATTCATGGGCAGCGGAACCACTGGAGTTGCCTGCGCGAACATGGGCAAGAGCTTCTACGGCATCGAACGCGAGCGAAAATACTTCGACATCGCCTGCGAACGTATCGAGCGCGCCTACGCACAGCAGAGGCTGTTTGCATGAACGACCTCCTGGCCAGCATGGACGAAGCCCTGGAAGAGCGCAAGGCGATCATGATCGAATCGAACGTACCCGACGCTATCGGCATGGCCGAGGATGACCGCCACCGCTGCGAGGTCAAGTCGGTGATTCGCCGCTTTTTCCCGGATGGCAACGCGGCTGCGGAATACTTCGCGCTGGTCGAGAAGAAACGCGGCAAGGGTCCGGCTGACAAGTTGCGAGCCGATTGCCGGGTGGCGTGGAAGCAGCATCAAACCGATTTGATGGGGCAGGCGTGATGGATTCCGTGTCATTCACCGTTCCCGGAACGCCTGTCGGTAAAGGGCGCCCGCGATTCGCTCGACAAGGGGCGTTTGTTCGAACGTTCACGCCTGAGAAGACCGCCAGCTACGAGAATCTGGTCAAGCTCAAAGCCGAGGAAGCCATGCGTGGTCGCCAGATCTTCGAGGGCGCGGTATCCGTTGAGATCTCGCTGTTCATTACACCGCCGGCAAGCTGGAGCCAAAGGAAGCAGCGCGAGGCCCTGGGGGGGGCGATCTTGCCAACCAGCAAGCCTGACGTTGATAACTGCCTGAAAGGGATCATGGATGCCTGCAACGAGATAGTTTTCAGGGACGACAAGCAGGCTGTTGATGTGCTTGTCAGGAAGCGCTACGACAATACTGCGCGGGCTTTGATTCGGGTGGTTGCGCTATGACCGGGAGGGTTGTTCGCGTTACCTACGGATGCCGTAACTACGACATCAACCGCCTGTGCCGATACGACCGCCGCGCACTAGACCGCAAGTGCGATGGATGCCAGCGGATGACAGACCGGGATTATCTCGAATCGCTCGAAGTAGGATAAAAATGGCGGTGTGCCGATGAATCCCGTGCGCGTGACAACCGAAACGGTTAAGGAAGTGATCTATCGGTACATCAACGAATGCGGCGAGAACCGCTTCACGACCACGGATATTTCGCGTTTTATGGGAGCAGATGAGTATCAGGTACGGGCAGCAATCAGGTGGCTTCACGACCACGGAAAAGTAGAGCCGATTCAAGGTGTACGGTCATGTCGCTACACGAATACTTCCGGCGAAAAATATTCGGCTGCTGTGTATCAGATCAGGCAACAGCCGCAGGTCGATTTTGTAACGCTGAATAGGGTATTTTGTGGTGGGTGATGTTGTTCAATCTGGCATTGAGTTGAAACCGCAGCATGAGAAGTTCGCTCAGGCAGTGGCCAGCGGAAAGAGCCAGGCGGAAGCGTATCGAGAGGCGTATCCGTCGTCGCGCAAGTGGAAGGATGCGGCGGTATATACACAGTCGTCTGCGCTCATGGCCGACAGTAAGGTTTCAACAAGGGTTTCGGAATTGCGGGCTGCCATTGCAGAGCGCGCCGAGGTCAATGCAGCCGACGCGCTGCGCGAGGCTTACAACATCCTGATAGCAGATCCTCGCGAACTGGTCAGCTACATCGTGCATTGCTGCCGGCACTGCTATGGAGAAGGTT
>JAUPVD010000198.1 GCA_030917225.1 Pseudomonadota bacterium | reverse complement strand
GGCCGGTCTCGTTGATCTGGGTGACGTCATTGACCTTGATGTAGGCCAGCCCCTTGGCGCCGTAGATGCCGACGAACTGGGTGTAGGTGTCGATCTCGCCGCGGGTGAGCGTGGCACCACCCGGAATGCGCATGGCGGCAATGCGGCCGCCCTCGCTGTTGGCAACGCCGGCGAAGACCTTGAAGGCGACGTCCTTGAAGGCGTCGGTGACTTCGGTCAGCTCCAGCGTGACGCGCAGGTCGGGCTTGTCCGAGCCGAAGCGGTGCATGGCTTCGGCGTAGGTCATGCGCGGGAATTCCGGCAGGTCGACGTCGATGGCTTCCTTGAACACGGTGCGCATCAGCTTTTCCATCAGCGCGGTGATTTCGGCCTCGCTCATGAACGAGGTCTCGATATCGACCTGGGTGAATTCCGGCTGGCGGTCGGCACGCAGGTCTTCGTCGCGGAAGCACTTGGTGATCTGGTAGTAGCGGTCGAAACCGGACACCATCAGCAGCTGCTTGAACAGCTGCGGCGACTGCGGCAGTGCGAAGAACTGGCCCGGGTGCACGCGCGACGGTACCAGATAGTCGCGGGCGCCTTCGGGGGTGCTCTTGGTGAGCATCGGCGTTTCGATGTCGATGAAGCCGTTGTCGTCGAGGAAGCGGCGGAAGGCGCGCGCTGTCTTGTAGCGCAGCATCAGGTTGTTCTGCATCTGCGGGCGGCGCAGGTCGATGACGCGGTGCGTCAGGCGAACGTTTTCCGAGAGGTTGTCCTCGTCGAGCTGGAACGGTGGCGTGACCGACGGATTCAGCACTTCGATGGCGTGGCACAGGATTTCGATTTCACCCGAGGCGAGGTTTGCGTTGGTCGTGCCTTCCGGACGGGCGCGCACTTTGCCGGTGATCTTCAGGCAGAACTCGTTGCGCACGGATTCGGCAACGGCAAACATTTCGGCGCGATCCGGGTCGCAAACCACCTGGGCCAGACCTTCGCGGTCGCGCAGGTCGACGAAGATGACGCCACCGTGGTCGCGACGACGGTGCGCCCAGCCACAAATGGTGACTTCCTGGCCGATAAGTTTGGAGTTGAGTTGTCCGCAGTAATGAGTACGCATGGTGACTGGTGATTCCGGTTGGAGATTGTTCAGGTGTTTCAGGTTGGGGGGACTGCGCCGGCTTTTGCCGGAGGCGCGACGACGCCCATGGAGATGATGTATTTGAGCGCTTCATCGACGCTCATGTCGAGTTCTATTACATCCTGCTTCGGCATCATCAGAAAGAAGCCGGACGTCGGGTTCGGCGTAGTCGGCACGTAGACGCTGACGTAGTCGCCTTGCAGGTGGTTGGTGACGTCGCCACCCGGCTGGCCGGTGAGGAAGGCGATGGTCCATGAACCTTCACGCGGGTATTGGACTAGCAGAGCCTTGCGGAAGGCGTTGCCCGACGAGGAAAACAGTGTGTCCGAGACCTGCTTGACACTGTTGTAGATCGAATTGACGACCGGAATCTTGGTCAGCAGGCGTTCCCACCAGACGACCAGACGCTGGCCGATGAAGTTGGCGGCGAGAACCCCGGTGATGAAGATGATCAGCAGGGTCAGGATGACGCCCATGCCCGGGACATCGACGCCGAGCGAGTTCTTCGGGTGAAACGCCGAGGGCAGCAGCCGCAACGACTGATCCATGGTGCCGACGATGAGCGACAGCACCCAGGCGGTGATCGCCAGGGGCACCCAGATCAGCAACCCGGTAACGAAGTAGCGACGAATCAGCTGCCCGCGCACGCACAACCTCCGCCTCCACCCTGGCAGGGCGGGGTGCTGTCAGCGGCGGCTGCCGGCTTGGTTTCGGGCTTGCTGCTGCCGCCCTTGAAATCGGTTGCATACCAGCCACTGCCCTTCAGTTGAAAACCGGCGGCAGACAACTGCTTAGTATAGCTTTCCGCGTTGCATTCGGGGCAAACCGTGAGCACGGGGTCGCTCAGCTTCTGCAGGTGATCCTTCTGGAAACCGCAGGATCCGCAGCGATATTCATAAATTGGCATGGGAATCCTCCAAAACGGCGAATTATACCTGAGCCGGGCCTCTCAAATCGGCCTGGCTTTGCTGCGATATGTGGGAAAAGGCGGTATTTTTCAACCGCCTAGGGGCGAAAAACTAGAAGAGCCCCAGATAGGTCTGGTTCAGCGGCTTGCCCCAGAAAAGGGCGAGCAGCCCTGCGGCGGCAAGGTAGGGGCCAAAGGGAATCGGCACATTGCGCCCGCGCTTGGCCAGAACGATCAGCGCAACCCCGACCACCGCCCCGACAAAGGACGAGAGCAGGATGGTCAGCGGCAGCATTTGCCAGCCTAGCCAGGCGCCGATGGCGGCGAGCAGCTTGAAATCGCCAAATCCCATGCCCTCCTTGCCGGTGGCCAGCTTGAAACCCCAGTAAACCGACCACAGAGAGAGGTAGCCGGCAACGGCGCCGATGACCGCCGAGGTCAGCGAAGTGAAGGTGCCGCCGATGTTGAACAGCAGGCCTAGCCAGATCAGCGGCAAGGTGATGCTGTCCGGCAGCAGTTGCGTGTCGAAGTCGATGCCGGTGAGGGCGATCATCGCCCAGACGAAAAGGATGGCACCAGCCGCCGCCCAGCCAAAGCCGAAATGCCAGGCGGCAAAGGCCGTCGTCAGCCCGGTAACGCCTTCAACGATGGGGTAGCGAATCGAAATCGGTGCCTTGCAAGCAGAACAGGCGCCGCGTAGCACCAGCCAGCTGAGAATGGGGATGTTTTCTAGCGCGGTGATCTGATGACCGCAGTGCGGGCAGCGCGAGCGGGGGGTTGCCAGCGTCAGTGGCTCGGCCGGAGCAATATCCTCTCCCCGCAGTTCGGCGCACTGGCAGTGCCAGTCCCGCTCCATCATCTTCGGCAGGCGATGGATGACGACGTTGAGGAAACTACCGACGAGAAGCCCGAACACCCCCGCCACCGCCGCAAAAGCGGCGGGGTCAGCAAGAAGCAGGATCATCCGACGACGGCGCCGAGTTTGAAGATCGGCAGGTACATGGCGATGACGAGACCGCCAATGAGTACGCCAAGAATGGCCATGATCAACGGTTCCATCAGACTTGAGAGGGCTTCGACAGCATCATCGACCTCCGCCTCCAGGAAACCTGCGACCTTCTCAAGCATGCCATCAAGCGCGCCGGACTCCTCGCCAATGGCGACCATCTGCAGGACCATGTTGTCGAACAGCTTACTGTTCTGCATCGCTGACGTCAGGTTTGTGCCTGTGCTGACTTCGCTCTGTATCTGCTTCGTGCCCACTTTGTAGACGTAGTTGCCTGCTGCTCCACCGACAGAATCAAGCGCTTCGACCAAGGGGACGCCGGCGGCGAACATCGTTGCCAATGTTCGCGTCCATCTGGCTACGGTTGCTTTGCGAATTACGGTCCCGAAAACGGGGGCTCGTAGCACAAGACGGTCAAAGGCGATCTGCATGGCTTCAGATCGTCTGTAAGCTTGGATGAACGCATAAATGCCGCCGCCGATTGAGCCAAAAATAAGCCACCAATATTCTACAAAATAGTCGGAAATGGCGATGACGATAACCGTTGGCGCCGGAAGGTCGGCTCCGAAGCTCTTGAATACTTCCTTGAACGCAGGGATGACGAAAATCATGATCACGGCAGTGATGACGAATGCCATGACCAGAATGGAGGCAGGGTAGAACATGGCTGACTTGATCTTCGAGATCAGCGCCTGCATTTTTTCCTTGTAGGTCGCCAATCGATCAAGCAGTGTTTCCAGAATGCCGGCCTGTTCGCCTGCTGCGACCAGGTTGCAAAACAGCGAGTCAAAGTGCAACGGATATTTTCTGAAGGCTTGCGAGAGAGAGGAACCTGTCTCAACATCGCCCTTGATGTCGAGCAGCAGTTTT
>JAUPVD010000197.1 GCA_030917225.1 Pseudomonadota bacterium | reverse complement strand
GGCCAGTGCCTGGTCTTCGCCGAGGATGTGGAAGACCAGCCAGTTGGCCAGAAAGGTCAGCAACGCGCCGCCGGAAGGGGCGTCGCCGTTGCTGTAGGCAGCGCGCATCCGGACCACTTCGGTGGCAAATTTTCCATGCGACTGGAGATGACCTTCATGGTGTCGGGGGTCGATGCGGTATTCGCGCATCAGCCGGTCTTCGGTATCGAAGTGGAAAACGGCGTAGTTGACCAGTTCGTCGAGCAGTCGCTCGGCGCGAACGTGGTTGCGGTTGTAGTTCAATGCCAGCACCGGCGCGGCATCGTTGATCAAGTCGATCAGCCACTGGTGCTGTTCGTCGATGACGGCAATGCCGGTGACGAAGTTCTCATTCCAGCTCATCAATGCCACGTTACTGTTCCTTCAAATTGTCGATTTCGGCACGCGCCGCATTCAGCGTGTCGAGTGCGCCGGCCAGATCGAAAGCGTTGATCTGACGCTTGAAATCCCGCCAATGCGTGTCCAGTGCTGCCTGCAGCACCGGGTTGCTTTCGTTCAATGTCTGCAACGCACGCGGATCATCGTTGGCCAGCAATGGCATCAGCTTGTCGATCGCCGCGCGCGCGGCCAGCCAGTCGACCTCCGTCGCAACCTGCGCTGGTGGCCGGCTGTCGGCAAGCGCCATCACCAGCGCTGCACTGGTGTCCATCAGCTGCAGCTCAAGCGCAACGATCTGCGGGTTGAGCTTGTCCGGCGCGGTGCCAGCGCCAATCGCTGCTTCCAACAACCTGGCTGCGCTTTCGATGGTGTGCAGGCCGAGCGTGGCCGCCACGCCCTTCAGCGAATGGGCGACCCTGGTGGCACTAGTGGTATCGCCTTGGGCAAGGTGGCTCCTTAGGCGGCTCATGTCCTCGGTATGGGTATCGGTGAATGTCGCGAGCAGCATCCGATAGGTCGATTCGCGCCCGCGCACGGCGTGCAGGCCGCGGGCCGAGTCGAGGCCGGGAACGGTACGCAGATGAACCATGAGAGGCAGCCCCTCCTGCAGGGGTGGCTCATTCTCGACCGCTGCCGACAGCGGCCGTGCTATCGCGCCGGGGTCGCGTTCCGGCAGCCAGCGCAGCAAGGTGGAGAAGAGCTCGTCCGGATTGACGGGCTTGGATAGATGGTCGTTCATGCCCGCCTCCAGGCAGCGCCTTCTGTCATCCGAAAACGCGTTTGCGGTCATGGCAATAATCGGCATGTCCTGCCGGTCGGGAAGCCGGCGGATCGCTTGTGTCGCCGCAAGGCCATCCATGACAGGCATCTGCATGTCCATCAGCACGGCATCGTATTTCCGGTTGCGCAGCATGGTGACAGCATCTTCGCCGTTGTCAGCAACATCGACCTCAAGACCGACGGCTTCGAGCAGGCCACGGGCCACCTCCTGATTGATCAGGTTGTCTTCGGCGATCAGCATGCACACGCCGGCCGTGCGTTGCTTGAGCAAGGTTTCGGCATGCGCCTGTGTGCCCGTGCTGGCGACGCGCACCGCATGCCGGCCACGAGCGAGGCGAACAGTGCACCAGAAGGTGCTGCCGTGCCCCAGCTGGCTGTCGACGCCGACGTCGCCGCCCATCAGTCGGGCCAGGCGGCGGCAAATCGCCAGGCCAAGGCCGGTACCGCCAAAATTTCGCGTAGTCGAGGAATCCGCCTGTTCAAACGGGCTGAAGAGGCGAGGAATGACCTCGGGGGCAATGCCGGTGCCGGTATCCTCGACCTCGATGCGCAAGAGCAGCATGGCGTCCTGCTCATCGACCAGCTTTGCACGGATGGCGATGCGGCCACGCTCGGTGAACTTGATCGCGTTGCCAACGTAGTTGACCAGGATCTGGCTCAGCCGGAGCGAGTCGCCGCGCAGCACCGAGGGGAGGGCCGGGTCGATTTCGCGCGTCATCGAGAGGCCCTTTTCGGCGAGGCGGGCGTTCATCAAGGTGGCGATATTGTCGAAGACGGTTGCCGTCTCGAAATCGTTTTGTTCCAGCGTGATCTTGTCCGCTTCGATCTTCGAGATATCGAGGATGTCGTTGATGATCGCCAGCAGGTGCTGGGCCGAATCGGTGATCTTGCGCAAGCGTTCTTTCTGCGTCGGCACCGCACTGTCGCGCAGCGCCAGGTGGGTCAGGCCGATGATGGCGTTCATCGGCGTGCGGATCTCGTGGCTCATGTTGGCCAGGAAGGCGCTCTTGGCGCGGCTGGCCGATTCGGCTTCGTCCTTGGCCTGGGCAAGTTCAACTGTTCGCTGTTCGACCATTTCGGCCAGATGGTGTCGGTGCTGGTCGAGTTCGGCTTCGCTGCGGTTGCGTTCGGTGACATCCGATATGAACGCGATCAGGTGATCTTCCTGACCAAAGCTGAGGATCGTGGCGGAAATTTCGACATCGCGAATTTCGCCGGAGCGGCGAACGAAACGTGCTGGCAGGTTGTGCGCAACACCAGCGATGGCACGGCGGCGCAGCCAGTCGTTGCGTTCGGCCTCGGAAACCCAGAGGCCCACTTCGACACTGGTCTTGCCGATCAGCGCATCGCGTGGCCAGCCGAATTCCTCTTCGTAGCGCTGGTTGACGTCGATGATGTGGCCATCGGAAAGTCGGGTGATCGATGAGGCCAGGGGGCTGGCGCGAAACACGGTCATGAAGCGTTCGCGCAGCTCGCGGTTGGCGGCTTCCGCCTCGAAAAGCGCCTGATAGCGCCGCTTGCCATAGGATATCCAGAGCAGGCTGCAGAACGCGGTGGCAATCAGCATGGTGCCCAAGGTCAGGGCAGCGATCAGTTTGGCGATGACCTTGCCGGTGGCCAGGGCTTCCTGGCGATCCGTCTTGGCGACAATGAACCAGCCGACACCCGGAACAGCCTTCAGTGCGGCGATCACCGGTTCCTGGCGATGGTCCAGCCCTTCGAAGATGCCCTCTCGGCCGAGTACCGCTTGCGCCGAGATCGGAAGAGCGTC
>JAUPVD010000196.1 GCA_030917225.1 Pseudomonadota bacterium | reverse complement strand
TTGACGTAGTCCGGATAGCGACTGGCCAGTTCCTTGCGATAGGCACCCTGCTGCGCCGTCAACTGATCGATTTCCCGACGCATGTCGGTAACCACGCTGTCGAGACGCTGCGCCTCGGGCGCCGAGGCAAGGCGAGCCAGAATCTTGGTCAGCGAAGCCTTGCGGTTACCGGCGTCCTGCTCCTTGCGCGCCAGTTCGGAAAGCGCTGCATCGGGGAGGTTTGCCCGCGCCGAACTGGCAGCAACGGCACGCTGCACGGCAGAGCCGCGGGCAATATCGGCAATGCTGAAGGCCACCGCCACCGGATTTCGCCCGTTCATTTGCTCGCCGCTCAAATGCAGGCGGGAAAGCAGGCCGAGATAGGCTTCGAGGATGTTGGTGGTGCGGAACTGGCGCCCGGCACCCAGGCCGTCGCCTTCCGAATCGCTGGCTATCTGCTGCATCAACAGCGGAATCGCTTCTTCGAAAGCGGCCAGCGCACGGGCGCTTTCACCCTGTGCAGCCAATGCCACTGCCAGGTAACCCTTGGCCCGCGCCACCAGTTGCGGATCGGCGTAGGGCACACGCTGATAGTGGGCAACGATGCGCTGCATCATGTCTACCGCCGGCTCGACCTTGCCGTTGCGGATCAAGGCCATCGCCCAGTCGGTACGCAGCAATCCGGTGCGGGCGATTTGCGCGGGATTGGAGCGCAAGCCCTGGTCACGAACTTCGAAAAGAGCCAGCGACTCGGCCCAGCGATCCTGCATCTGCAGGACAAAGGCAAGCTCACCGCGAGCCGCAGCCAGTTGGGGGGAATAAGTACGAACCTGCCCCCCTTCCAGTGCCGAGAGCGCCTGCCGGAGATAGTCCTCGGCCAGCGCCAGTCGTCCCTGCTGCATCTTGATGACGCCCAGGTTGGCCAGCACCCGCGCCACATCCGGCGAATTCTTTGCCGTAAAGCTGAGGAAAAGCGTCAGCGATTCGCGGTTGTAGAACTCGGCCTCGCTGAACTTGCCCTGTGCCGACAGCGTATTGCCCAGAAGACGCAGTGCCGACGCCACGTTGCGGCGCGCTGCTGGGATCAGCTGACTGTCCGTGCCGTCGATGCGCGTGCGCAAGGCCAGATAGGCCTGCGCCTGCTTCAGCGATTCTCGCCGAAGACGCTCGGCCTCGGCGAAATTGCCACGCAGATCCTGCATGTAGGCGAGATAGACGTTCCACTGGTTGAGGACGTTCGCCTCCTCAGTCGCCCAGTCGCGTCGCTGACGCAGTTCGGGAATCAGGCTGCTGGCCTGGTTCAGCGCCTCTTCGGCATTCTTCAGCATGCCAAGCGTGACGTAGTCATCCATCAGCCAGGTCAGCGTGAAGAAATAGCGGCGGGTATTCGTCTTGCGAAGCTCCTCACCCATCTCCTTAACGAAAGCCACCCGTGCGCGCGGGTCGCCAGCCTGCCGGTAGGCGTTGGCGAGATCTATCTGGATGCGAAAGCGTTGACACCAACTGCCAGGCGGAGGGCTGCGCAAAGGCTGGTTGAGCGACAGGGCTTGCTTCAAATCGATGATGGCCTCGTCGGTCCTGCCCAGACGCACATTGGCCATGCCGCGCTTGTGATGATAGATGCAGCGTTCCAGTGGATCGTCGCCTTCCGGTGGTGGCGCCTCCAACTGCTTCTGCAACTCTGCCAGCAAGGCTCCCTGGGCTGGCAACGTTTCCATGGCCTCGGCCGATTCCTGAGCTTCAGCCGCGAGAGGAAGCACGAGCATCGATACGGCAACAAAAAAAATCGCGAAGCATCGCTTCAGGCGAGCATCGACGCGTGCATCAACGCGTGTATCGACGATTGATTCCATAGCGACCTCCTCAATGAAACCGCGCTCAAGGACATTGCAAAGAGCGTAGGCCGATAAGGTCCATCCCGCAAGCAGTCGGTCAGGCGAATTTCATCGCGGCCAAAAATCGCCAACTTGCATGGCACTGCTTTATCCGTGGGATACTCGCCTCCCTGCCCTGACCGGATTTTCCTTCTCCCACGCCATGACCGCACCTGATAGACAGAAGGCTGCCACCAAGCCCGGGCTGCACCCGCGCAACCGCCACAACAAGGGGTACGACTTTGCTGCGCTGACCGCCGCCGTGCCGGATCTGACGCGCTTTCTCGTAACCACGCCGGCGGGCACGCCAAGCATCGATTTTGCCAAACCGGCCGCAGTCAAAGTGCTCAACCGTGCACTGCTGGAAATGGATTACGGGGTGAAGAACTGGGATATCCCGGCCAATTACCTGTGCCCGCCGATCCCCGGTCGCGCCGATGTGCTGCACTACCTGGCCGACCTTCTGGCTGAGAGCAATGGCGGCCAGATTCCGCGCGGCGATCGTTTGTGGGCACTGGACATCGGCATCGGCGCCAACGCGGCCTATCCGCTGATCGGCCATGCCGAATATGGCTGGAGCTTTCTTGGTGTAGACACCGACGTAAAGGCGCTGGAGAACGTCAAACGCATCGTTGCCGCCAACCCCGGCCTGCAGTACGCCATCGATCTTCGCCATCAACCGGTGGCCGACAACGTGTTTACCGGTCTGCTGAAGGCCGGTGAAAAATTCGATCTGACGTTGTGCAACCCGCCCTTCCATGCCTCGGCTGCGGACACCGCAGCCGCCTCGCAGCGCAAGTGGAAAAACCTCGGCAAGGCGCACAAGGGCAACCCTACCCCGCGCAACAACTTTGGCGGCCAGAGCAACGAACTCTGGTACCCCGGTGGCGAGTGGGCTTTTCTCGAACGGATGATTGAGCAGAGCCTGCCCATCGGCAAGCGTTGCCTGTGGTTTACCAGCCTGGTATCCAAGGCCGAAAACCTGCGCTATGCCGAAGCCGCATTGGCCAAGCTGCACCCCTGCGATGTGCGCATCATTCCCATGAGTCAGGGGCAGAAGCAGAGTCGGCTGGTGGCGTGGACCTTCCTGTCAAAGGCCGAACGGGCAAGCTGGCGGCAGAGCCGCTGGTGAGTGGTGGTTACCGACCCGCCACTCAGCCTGTGGCGCTGAACAGAAAAACACGCCGGGCTTGCCGAGGATGTCATAGCAGACTTCTTCGTTCAGGATCATGACGCCTATCTTGGCCGATGGGGCCAGCGCTGGAAACCTCAGTTCCGACCACCATCATGATTGTTGCTAGAATGCTGGAGTCATCAAACCACCCCCCGCATGCAAATGATCTCTGCGAAAAAAAGATTGCTGCCAATGGAGCGCATCGATAACCGCATCCGGATCATTCGCGGGCGCAAGGTGATGGTCGATGCCGATCTGACCGAACTTTACGGGGTGCCAACAAAAGCACTCAACCAGGCGGTCAAACGCAATAGCGAACGATTTCCAGCGGATTTCTTATATCAACTGACCGCCGAGGAAAAAGCAGAGGCAGTCGCTAATTGTGACCACCTCGCCAAACTGAAATTCTCTAGATTCTTGCCATTCGCTTTCGCCGAGCACGGTAAAAGCGCGATGAGGGCGGCGGGAAATCTCGGCAGCAGACAGAAATAATCGTGGCTCGTTCCTGAACATCAAAAAACAATCGATAACTTCGTGGCAATTTCGAGCACGGAAAGCATTGTTCAGAAATCATCGAGCGAATCGTGCAGGTTTTCGTTTTCACTTAGAGGAGGATTAAATGTTTGGAATCTCGTTAATTCTAGTAGGCGCCGTATTGGTCGCCGCGATTGCCGGGGCAACTTTTCTTGTTGCGATCATGCTGCGCCGAGTGGTTCCGACAAACATGGTTCATATTGTTCAATCGTCGCGCAAAACGACGCCTTATGGACGGAACAAGGAAGCCGGGAACACCTATTACGCATGGCCATCCTGGGTTCCGATCATCGGTATCTCGGTTATCGAATTTCAGGAGTCGATTTTCCAGGTCTCACTGGATAGCTACGAGGCCTATGACCAGGCCCGCCTGCCATTTACCGTCGATGTGACCGCCTTTTTCCGGATTGAGCAGGCAGAAACAGCCGCGCAGCGCGTCGCATCGTTTACCGAGCTGGAGAACCAGCTAACCGCTGTTCTGCAAGGCGCGGTACGGCGCATTCTGGCAACCAACCAACTGGAGTCCATTCTTCAATCGCGATCAGAACTCGGTGATCAATTTACGACAGAGGTGAAAAACCAGATCGCCGAGTGGGGCGTGCTGCCGGTAAAGACTATCGAATTCATGGATATTCGAGACTCCAGCAAGGGCCAGGTGATCGCAAACATCATGGACAAGGAAAAATCACGGATCGAAAAAGAAAGCCGCGTTGCGATCGCGGAAAACCATCGCGCCGCGGAAGTTGCAGAAATTGACGCAAAGCGCACGGTTGAAGTGCAGCGCCAGGATGCCGAACAACAGGTCGGGCTGCGCACCGCAGCAAAGGATCAGGCCGTCGGCATTGCCAACGAAAAAGCATCTCAGGAAGTCAAAGCCGAAGCGAAGGTTACGGCTGAGCGAAACATGGCAGTAATGGAAGTGGAGAAAGTACGATCGGCAGAGATTGCCAAATCCGTTGCCAAGGTCGAAGCCGAACGAGATCAGCAAGTGAAAGTCATTGCGGCCGATGCCGACAAGAAAGTGACGGTCGTTGCGGCTGAAGCCAACAAGGACTCCGTGACGATCAAGGCCGAAGGCGAACTTTTCGCATCACTAAGGGAGGCAGAAGCCACCAAGGCAATTGGTGACGCAAAAGCCTCCGCCGAGAAAGCCATGCTCCTCGCTCCGGTGGATACCCAAATCGTTCTCGCCAAAGAGATCGGTGCCAACGCCGGCTATCAGGAGTACCTGATCTCAATCAAAAAGGTCGAAGCCGGTCAGGCCGTCGGTATCGAAATGGCTGGCGCCCTCAAGGGTGCAGATCTGAAGGTGATCGCCAACTCCGGAGACATTCAGGGCGGCGTTGCCAAGCTTGGCGACCTCTTTACCCCTCAGGGCGGCACAAACCTGACCGGCATGCTTGCCGCGCTTGGGCAAACCAGCGAAGGGAAGCAGCTGATCAGCAAGATCACCGGTATCGCCGCTCAAGGAGAATCCAAGTAACGGTTCTGTCGGAGAGCACTGAGCAAAAAAAACGCCCCGGTCACTCAGTTGTCACTGAGCCGACCGGGGCGTTGTGTTTCAACCTGCGGTAACGATCAGACCGTCACAGTTGCTGCCACGTCCCTGAACTCGGCAATCTTGTCGAAGTTCATGTAGCGATAGACATCGGCAGCCTTGGCATTCACCGCCTTTACGCCTTCCATGTACTCGGCGACGGTCGGGATCTTGCCAATCAGCGCGCAGATCTAAGCCAGTTCGGCGGAACCGAGG
>JAUPVD010000195.1 GCA_030917225.1 Pseudomonadota bacterium | reverse complement strand
GAATTCGTTTCATGCTGCTCATCGATTCCGCCAGATCGCTGACTTCCTTCACCGGCGACTCGATGTCGATGGGTTGCGTAAATTCGAAATGGCGGATGGCTTCGGCTTCGCCTGCCAGCTTGCGCAGCGGTTTCGATACGAGTTGTGCCAGCAGCCAGACGATCGGTCCTACCAGCACAACGAGGATCGCCATGACCATCAGCGACTTGCGGAGCAGCGAGTGCGCAGAAACCATCAGTTCCGAATCGGGAATGGCGGTGATCAGGAAGAGGGGCTTCTTCACGCCTTCCAGTGGCACCGGGCGAATCGCGGTGCGCCAGGTTTCACCGTTGACCGCCAGCAGGAGATCTTCTCCCGACTTGCCGTCCATCGATTTAACGACCGTAGCGAGTCTTGCAAGGGCGGGAACACCCAGCTCGTCGAGCTTGGCGATGGCCGGCTTGCCTTGTGGGCCATCGGGCCAGATCAACGTTTTCGACGGGTCGTCAAAGGCAATGGTGTAGCCGTCCTGATTGACAAGAACGATCTTCGTACCGGGCGTGACCTTCTGCCTGGACAGCGAATGGTCGAGGGTCTCCAGGCGGATGTCGGCACCGAACACGGCCTTGCCGTTGGGGGAGCGATTGGCGATGGTGATGCCGATATTCTGGGTCGAAAAGAACAGATAAGGCGGCGTCTTTATCTGCCCGGGGGTGGCAATGGCCGCCTTGTACCAGTCCCGGCTGCGCGGGTCATAGGTCGCGGCGTACTCGGGGCGCTCCTCCCGGCGCAGCAGCTTGAGCGCTTCGTCGAAGAAGAGGAAATGGCTGGCCGCCCTGGCTGAATCGCGCTCGATGCTCTGCACGATGTAGGCAGTGTTGATGGGCGCGTTGAAGACCGTGCGATCGGCATCGCTCCAGACGCGGCGCATCAGGAAAAAATCGCCGTTCTCGTAACCGACGTAAAAGCCGGTGACTTCGCTTGCGCTGTTCAGCGCCTGGCGCATCAGGCTGATTCGCTCGATGCGCGCTTCCAGTGTTCGGGCTTCGGTGATGTTCGACAGACTCATCAGTCGCGTCGCCATCTCTGCCGGGCTGAGGATGCTGGCAAACTCGCGTACCGTTTCGCGCCCGATGCGCTCGCTCAGTTCGCTGGCGCCGGTTTCGAGAATGCCCTGGCTGATCTTGTAACCCAGCCCGCCGATGATGCCGCCGATCAGCAGGATGAGGATCAGGAACAGCGTCGAGATGTGAACGTGAAGCGGGTAGCGGCGCTGCATGATGATGGGCTCGATCAGTGGTGTCTGGGTTATGTTACCCCTGACCGGCCGAACCCGGTACGGACCTGATCAGAACACCAGTGTCCGCCAGTCCGGGTCAAGGCTGCGGGCAACGAAGGCGGTGGCGCCGGCCTGGCCGCTGAACTCGGGAATCGTCTGTGCGCCGGTCGGCACGTACTCGGCCCAGGCCATGCTGCAGGCGAGGAAGCGTGCCCCGCCCTGTGCGGCATCCTGCATGAAGGCATAGAGGCTGCGCCCGCCGCGCTCGGAGGTGCTGCGGCCGGCGGCTTCTCCGTCGATCAGCAGGCGTACGGAACGTCCGGCGAAATGAATCTCCACCTCGGCATCAAGCGCCCCGGCTGCCGCGGCATAGACGAACGGTGCGGCGGCGAGGTCGGGGCGGTCCAGGTCGACGGACCACAGCAGGATGGCGAGCTTGCTCATGCGAAGGTAGCCTCCGGTTCAACCGACAGAATGTGGGCGCGATACGCCGCTGCGTCGACGAGCTGGCCTGCATCCTGTGCCCAGTCGGTCGGTGTGCCGAGTATCAACCATGCAGCATAGGGGTTCTCGTTGATTGGCCGCGGGCGTTCTTCGAGCGCTTCGTTGACCTCGTTGAGGATGAAGCTGCAGGGCGCATGCACGGCGAGCACGGTCTTCGCGCTTTCCACCGTGCCGAGTCCGCGCCCGTAGGCGACCTCTGCTCCCTTTGGCTTGCCGGTAAACGCGATGATCTCGCCGGCGAGGAAAGCACCGAAACTGGTGATGCCGACGCGGATCGTCTCCCCCTCCCGCTGCACCCACATGTCGTAGCGGGTGTCGTAGAGGCGGTCGTCGGGAACGCTGCCGGAAAAAGGTGTGTGTGCCATGTGTGCTGTCAGTCGTGAGCGTGGGAAAGCGAACCCTGCGGTACGGATTTTTTGTCGAGGCTGGACCCCGCTGCGATCGCGGTTAGCATCAGAATCCACCTCCCCAGCGATATTGCCACGCCACCCCGAGCAGATCGAAATCGCTACCCGTGCGCGTAGAGGTGCCGGTACTCGCATAGAACTTCAGCGAATTGTATTTATCCACCGGCAGGGCAAGGGTGAGGCCCACGCGGGAGTTCGTCTGCTGGTTGTCGGACTGGACACCGTCGACGGTCGTGCGCTCGCCGGTGAAATAGGTGGCGTTGGCGGCCACCCAGACGCCGTTGGCAAAACCGTAGATCAGATGCCCTTGCAGCGCATAGAGCGGCGCCTGTTCGAAGGTGCGACCCCGGTTGAAATCGGTGTTATCGGTATAGAACGTGACGCTGGGCATGATCTCCATCGTCAAGGCGCCAATCGTTTTGGATACGCCAAGTTCGGACTTGAACGACCAGCGGTTGGCGCCCAGGTTGACCAGCTTCGTGTTGTCGTACTGACCCATGGGCGGCGACACCTGCAGGCTGGCGCCGATGACCAGATCCTGCCGGTAGTTAGCGAACTCCTTCAGCGATAGCGCCGGGGCGCCATGGAAGTTCATCGAGAAGCGGAATTTTGGATCGTTGAATCCGGACATCTCCCGCTCTCTCGTCTGGGTGCCCACCGACGCATGCCCGGAAAAAGAGGTGTAGGGCACGATGACGTCGAACTTTGCCGACTTTCCCCACGCGTCAAGCGAATGCGCATAGGCCAGCACTTCGGTGTTGCTGCGGTATTTGGCGTCGGTGATCTTCGATGAGGGGTCGAAGGCCAGCTTGCCGTCTGCGTAGACGTGGCCGGCAATCAGGAAATTGAGCCCGACCGGCGTGTTCGAGTAGGACCTCGGCTCCAGTTCCTTGGCCTGCGCCATCGCGCTCGTGAACGCTGCGAGTAGCGCCAGGGCAAATCTGAACAGGCAGGCCGGGAACGCAAGCTGCGCGGCGCAGAAACGAAGTGCAATCGATGATTTGGGTTGGCGGAAGAGAGCAGGAGTCGAACCTACCAAGGACCGTCTGACGGCCCCTACCGGTTTTGAAGACCGGTCGCCCCACCGGGGAACGATCTCTTCCATGTTGATCAGATGATCCATTGTCGTGGTGCTGCCGATTCGCGCAGGCGGTGTTCGTCCCGTGCATTGCGTTCATCGCGAACGCGACGAGTGTAGCCGATGCGGTCGAAGAATTCGAGGATATGAATGGCCACTTTGCGTCCGCCGCCGATCCGGTCGCGCAGGTCGGCCGCGCGTATGGCGCCATGTTCGCGGTTGAGTTCCTCGGCAATTGCGGCGAGCGAGGCGACGGCCGCATCGGTGAAGTAATGGTCGAGCGCCACCGGATAAAGCTTGCCGGTACGCGCCACGCGTTTCATCAGCGCACGTACTGAATCCTCGGCAACGCCGGTGGCTTTGGCAATGTCGCGCACGCGTGGAGGTTGGTAAGGCTCCGCCGACAGCAGCGGTGCCAATGTTGCCCACAGGTCGCGGTCGGCCGGCGCGAGGGTGACGCGGTGCTCCGGCAGGTGCAGCCAGCTGGAGGTTTGTGCGATCCTCCCGGCCGCCAGCGCTTCATCGACCAGCCGGTCGAAGGCAGCTCGCGGCAGCGTCGGCAGGGTCAGCCGGCGCAGGCGCTCGTGTTCGGCGCCGAGCATGTCCGGCGCGCGTTCATGTTCGGCCGCCAGTGCCGTCTCCAGCTTCTCGCCGAGGCTTGCCCACCCTGCCAGCGAGAAACCGAGGGGGCCGTCGCGGGTGTCGATGTGGATCAATTCAAGGTCGCCGGCCAACCGTGCGGCATCGTTATCGGCCAGGTTCCAGGCCTGCGCGAAGCGTTCGAGCAGGACGCCGGCCGGGCTGTTGGCGAGGGTGTGGGCCAGCACTGCCGTGGGGTTGCCTGCTGCAGCCAGTTTCAGGGCTTCCAGACGGGCAGGCGCACGCTTGTGCCGGCTCGGTGGAAAGATATCGAGCACGCGGCCGCCGCCGACCGTGCGGCTGGCCGAGGCGTCGCGCAGGATGAAGCGGTCGCCGATGACGCAGCCCAGCGGCCGGTCGAGCAGGATTTCCGCCAGCGCTTCGGCGCCGGGGGCGAGTGTGTCGCCTTCGAGCAAGGCAACGCGGCCGGTGATGTCTTCTGCACCCAGATGTACATGCACCGGTGTCCAGTGGCGGAGCGCCGCCGCTTCTTCGCGTGAGAGATGAAGGGTGGCCGAGAAGCGGTCGAGCGGCAGGTGGAGTTTCGGCGCCAGCGCCCACATGCCGCGCTTGATCGCCTCACGCAAGAAATCTCCGGCGAGGTTGAGCGCCACGCGCTGGCCGGCATGGCCCGATTCGGCGGGCTTGTCCTGAGCATGCAGGCTGCGCACGCGAGCATTGAATCCCGGCGGCGAAACGGTCAGCGTATCACCGACCTGCACGCTGCCGGAGAACACCGTGCCGGTGACGACGGTGCCGATGCCGGAGAGCGTGAAGCAGCGGTCGATGGCCAGACGGAAGCGGCCGGCGGCTGTCGACTGCGGCTGCTCGCCGGCAGCGCTTGCCAGATGCGCGTGCAGTTCGGCGATGCCGGCCCCGCTTTTCGCCGAGACATGGAACACCGGCGCGCCGGCCAGACCCGTGCCGGCCAGCAGGGCCAGTATTTCAGCTTCTGCCGCAGCTTCGCGCGTGGCGTCGACAGCATCGCATTTGGTTAGCGCCACGGCGCCGTGGCGGATGCCGAGCAGATCGGCAATGGCCAGATGCTCGCGCGTCTGTGGCATCGGGCCATCGTCGGCGGCGATGACCAGCAGCAGAAAGTCAATGCCGGTGGCGCCAGCGAGCATGTTGTGGATCAGCTTCTCGTGGCCGGGTACATCGATGAAGCCGAGCGTGTTGCCATTTGGCAGCGGGGTGTAGGCGTAGCCAAGATCGAGCGTGATGCCGCGCGCCTTCTCTTCCGGTAGGCGGTCGGCATCAACGCCGGTGAGCGCTTTCACCAGCGAAGTCTTGCCGTGGTCGATGTGGCCTGCGGTGCCGATGATCATGTGCGCACCTCGGTCTCGGCGGAGGAATTCCCGTTCGCCCTGAGGTATCGAAGGGAGAGCGGGGATTCCGGATTTAATGACTCTGCGCAAAATCCGTTCGTCCTTCGATACCTCAGGACGAACGGATTCTGGGTAGGTGTGGCGAGGTTCATTTCAGATGCTCCGGCAGTGGATTTTTCGTTCCCCAGGCCAACTGCTGAATCCTTTTCCAATCCCCCGCCATCAACGCCTCCTTCTTCGCCCGCCCCCAGCCCTTGATCTGCCGCTCGGCCGCCAGCGCTTCCTCGCGCGTGGCAAATTCCTGTGACCACACCAGCGTCACCGGCAGCCGCGTTGCCGTGTAGCCACCGCACTCGCCTGCCTGATGCTGCCCGATCCGCAACTCGAGATTGTCCGTGTGCCCCGCGTAATACGAGGCATCCGAACACTGCAGCAGGTAGGCAAAGAAAGCCATCATTTAGCCGAACTGGTTTTAGCCAAACATATCGCCATACATGCGCTTGGCCCAGGCAAAGTCTTCGACGACCATTTCTTCGGTGCGGAAATTGTCGTCGAACTGGTCCTGGATGATCACGCCTTTTTCGTCAATGTGATACTTGAAGCGCACGGCGATGTCCTGGATGGGATCGAGGTTGACCATCATGAAGCACAGGTTGTCCGGCAGGTCGGCCTTCGGCGTCTTGCCGGCGGCGCGGTCGGCGATATAGCGGGCGACGATCTTGCCGTGGGCGTTGGCGACGTGCCCGGCCTTCGGGTAGAAGTTGAACTGTGGCGAGACGATGCCGACAGCATCGCCGATGACATAGGTGTCCGGGTCGTCCTTGAGGTTCAGGAAGAGTGGATCGACGCTGGCCCAGCCGGTCGGCTTGCCATCGGCATTCTTGCCGATGGCGCCGGCCTTCCACGCCATCTCGCCGGCCTGGTGCGGGGCCATCAGGATGCTGTGGTCGAACCTGAAGTCGCCGGCCGAGGTGACGATCTTCTTGTTGAACGGATCGACTTCCTTGATCACCGCCTTTGGCACGTAGGAGATCTGGACCTTGTAAAGGTTGGCAAACGCCTCCTGGAAACCGTCGGTGATCGGACGCGGGCTTTCCTTCGGGTCGAGGATGATGACTCGGCCCTTGATCTTGTCGCGTTTGATCTTCGCGGCGATCAGGCAGGCGCGCTCGTAGGGTGACGGCGGGCAGCGGTGCGGCGGGGGCGGTAGCGTCATCACCAGATCGCCGCCGGTGAATTCCTGGATGCCGCGCTTCAACTGGTAGTGCTCGGCATTCGGGATATAGGCGGCGGGGAAGTGCGCCTTGGTGTATGCGGCCGCGCGGCGGTCGTCGCCGAACCAGGCTTCGTAGTTGTAGCGGATGCCGGCGCCGATGACCAGGTAGTCGTAGTCAATGAAGCCCTGTGCTGTCAGCACACGTTTCTTCTCGCGCTCGAAACCGGTGACTTCGGTCTGGATGTAGGTGTAGCCGAATTTGTCGGCAGTCTTCAGATAGCTGTGGGTCAGGTAGTCGCTGTTGACGATGTCGATCAACCACTTGTTGCTCATCGGGCACGAGAAGAAAACCGGGTTGCGCTCGAGCATCACCACGTCGAGGTTCGGGTCGTTCTGCTTGAGGTGCTTGGCCGCACTGACGCCGCCCCAGCCGCCACCGCAGACGACGACGCGTTTCTTGCCCTTGACCGGCGGCAGCAGTGGGTTGTTCTGGGTGTTGATGAAGAAGGGCAGCGGGCTGGCGGCCTGGGCTACCGCAGTGCCGGCGGCAAGTGCACCGCTGGCGGCGAGGAAGTGACGACGATCGAGTTTCATTTGGTCTCCCTTTTCAGTAAGCCACCCGGAAGCGGAGTCTTCCGGGTTTAATCGCCCGTTGCCGGGCCGGAGGAAACAGCGGGCGGTAACGCAGACCGCCGCGCGAGGCTGTTTCCGTAATTTTTGACTTCACGCCGCTCATCCTTCGATATGGTGCTTCGCACCACTCAGGACGAACGGAGTTTGCGCCTGAGGGCGTTCCGTTCGTGGTGAGTAGCGCCTTAGGCGCGTATCGAACCATGTACGGCGCTACGACGTTTCCCTCAACTGCGTCACAAACCTTTCCTCATCCACCACATCCAGACAGCGCAAGTCCATCCGCAGCGCATCGTCGGCAATCCGTCCGATCACCGGTTGCGGCAACCCGCGCAGCCTTTCCTCAAGCACCGCCAGTTGTTTGCCCGGCCGCTTGCCGGGGTAGCGAATGACCAGCGCGGCAGAAGCCAGCCGCTCGACTGGTAGCGCGCCGCTGCCGATCTGGCTCATCGCCGGTTCGATTGAGACCGTCGAAGTCTCGCCGGCGAAATCGGCGACGACCGGGCATAGACGCTCGGCCTGTGCGGCGATGTCGTGTTCGCTGCGAGTGAGCAGGTGCAGGGTCGGCAGGCGCTGGGCGAGGCGATCCGGGTCGCGGTAAAGACGCAGCGTCGCTTCCAGCGCGGCCAGCGTGATCTTGCCGACGCGCAGCGCGCGCTTGAGTGGATTCTTCTTGATCCTGGCGATCAGATCCTTGCGGCCGACGATGATGCCTGCCTGCGGGCCGCCGAGCAGTTTGTCGCCGGAAAAGGTGACGAGGTCGGCACCGGCGGCGAGCGAGTCCTGCGGCGTCGGCTCCTTGGGCAGGTTCCAGCGCGCGAAGTCAGTCAATGTGCCGCTGCCGAGGTCGACCATGAAGGGCAAGCCGCTCGCGTGCGCGATCTCGGCGATCTCGGCTTCGTCGACCACTTTGGTGAAACCGACAACGGCGTAGTTCGAGGTATGCACCTTCATCAGCAG
>JAUPVD010000194.1 GCA_030917225.1 Pseudomonadota bacterium | reverse complement strand
GGAATTCGCGGCGCACGGCGCCGCGCCGACCGAACGGGCTTGCCGCTCCGGCAAGCCCTTCGCGAACGTCGAGCATAGGGGTCGTTTTCATATCAGCCTCCAATCATTTCTTTGTTGGATGCGCCCGGGGGCACCATCGGGTACACCTTCTCGTTCATGTCGATGCTGGCGTGGATCAGGCACGGGCCCGGGGTATTCAGCGCTTCTGCCAGCGCCACGCGCGGCTGCGCAGCCTTGTCGAGATCGACGGCACGCATGCCGAAGCCTTCCGCCACCTTGATGAAGTCCGGAACCGCCTGGAACTTGGAGGCATAGATGCGCTCGCCGTAGAACAGCGTCTGCTGCTGGTACACCAGGCCGAGCGAGGCGTTGTTCATCAGGATCACCTTGACGTTGGCGCCCTCCTCCGCAGCCGTGACCATTTCCTGGATGTTCATCAGGATCGAGCCATCACCGGAGAAGCAGACCACCGTGCGCTGCGGCTCTGCGAGCGCGGCGCCGATTGCTGCCGGCAGGCCGAAGCCCATCGTGCCGAGGCCGCCCGAGGTCAGCCACTGGCGCGGCCGGCGCAGCGGGTACGCCTGCGCCACCCACATCTGGTGCTGGCCGACATCGGTGGTCACCGTGGCTTCGTCGTTCAGTGCGGCGGCCACGGCCGAGATCAGGCCGTAGTGCGTGCGCGGGTCGTCGATGCCCGGCGTCTGCAGCGGGTGCTGCGACTTGAGGCTGGCCACATGCGACAGCCAGCGTTTCTTCAACTGCGGCTGTACCTTCGGCAGCAAGGCCTGCAGCACCTCGGTGACGTCGCCGGTGATGCCGATGTGCGCAGTCTTGATCTTGTCGAGCTCGGAAGGGTCGATGTCGATGTGGATGATCTTCGCACCCGGGCAGAAGGCTGCGACCTTGCCGGTGGCGCGGTCGTCGAAGCGGGCGCCGATGGCGATCAGCAGGTCGCATTCATCCAGCGCCAAATTGGTGCAGCGCGCCCCGTGCATGCCGAGCATGCCCAACGACAGCGGATGGTCGACCGGCATGGCACCCAGCGCCATCAGCGTCATCACCGTTGGCAACGAGGCTTTTTCGGCCAACGCCACGGCCAGATCAGCCGCCCCCGACGCGACGACGCCACCGCCAAGATAGAGGATCGGCTTTTCGGCCTGCTCGATCATCTCCACGGCTTTGAGAATGGCCGCCTCGTCGAAGGCCGGCGCCGGCAGCGCCTGGCCCGGCTCGGGCCACACCTTCACTTCGATGCGCTGCGTCTGCACGTCCTTCGGAATATCGACCAGCACCGGGCCGGGGCGTCCCGAGGCAGCAAGCGTGAAGGCGCGCGGAATCACTTCCAGCAGCTCCTCGGCCGACGAGACGAGGAAGTTGTGTTTGGTGATCGGAATGGTCAGGCCGTAGGTATCGACTTCCTGAAAGGCATCGGTGCCGATCATCGCCTTCGGCACCTGGCCGGTAATGGCGACAATGGGGATCGAATCGAGCTTGGCGTCGGCAATCGCCGTCAGCAGATTGGTCGCACCGGGGCCGGAGGAAGCCAGGCACACCGCCGGCTTGCCGGTGGCACGGGCCATGCCCTGCGCCATGAAACCGGCGCCCTGCTCGTGGCGCGCCAGCACGTGGTGGATCTTGTCGGTTTCCGACAGCGCGTCGTAGAACGGCAGGATGGCGCCGCCGGGGATGCCGGCCACAACGGTGATGCCCTGTCGTTCGAGCAGACGCACGACGATCTGTGCACCGCTGAGTGTTTCGCCGGGGCTCGCGCTGGTTTTCTCTGGTTGAGTTGCTGACATGAAGCACTCCTTTCAGGGAGGGTTGTATCCGGTCTGCCGAGGGGACAAAAACAAAAACCCCCGCTCGGTTTGCACCGGCGGGGGTTCTGGAATCTGGGTTTTACTGCTTTTGCTTCTATCCGGCCCGCTGCGGTGCTTGATCTACGCCTACTACTACCAGGCGTGATACAAACGCTACCGAAGCTACCGATGCTACCGATGCCGAAATGGCCAACGCTGCCGAAGTGGCAGAAGTGCGGGCAATGTCGGGGCGGCGGTTCATGGCAGCAGGGTGGGGTCCGGTTTGTTTCGTATTGAAAAACGAAACCCGATTATGCCGCCCCTGCAAAACCCGGCGCAAGCATTTTTTGCGTTGCAACACGCAACAAACCCTGCGGCACGCAACTGAGCGCACACAGAAGCGCCCGATCCCCCTATCATCCGGAAAAAACCGGAGGAGACCCCAATGAGCAGCAACCCCTTTGCCGATTTCCCGCCGATGAGCGAGGAAGAGCTCGACGCCTGTGCCGCCCGCCTGGAAACCCTGCCGGAAGAGCATGCCGACTGGGTCATGCCCCTGCTGCTGGAATGCAAGCGCGCCCGTGCTGGCGCCCCGGCCTCGATCGGCGGCGAAGGCAACCCCGAGGCGGTGGCCGCCGACCTGACGCAGATCGTGCTTGATACCGCCGAATGGCTACGCACGCTGTGGGAAGTCGGCTACATGGGCGCGGCGACCCTGCCCGTGCCGCCGCGCACCCATTTCCCGCAGATCGAAGTGGAAGACGTCGTGAAATCCGCCCTGTTCGCCCGCATCCGCCAGGGCAAGCATCCCCTGCCCTTCCCGCCGCCCACCCGCTGGGGCAGCCCGTGGCATGAAGTGGTGGAGTCGAACGAGGCACAGTCGGTCGAAGCCGAGATTATCGAAGACGAAGGACAACCGGCCTTCGCCATCGTCGATGGCTGCAACCGCTGGCGCATTGTGCGCGTGGAGGATGGCGGCGCGGCGAAAGCCTTTGTCGTCCAGCACGAAGGCAAGGGGCCACTCTATCGCCTGACGCCGGACCCATTCATGTCAACGCTGCAGCGCCTGCCGCCGGAAGTGCACCGGCGAATTCTGGTACGCGAACGCGCCGGCGTGCGCAGCTTTGCGCTGGAGTGGCTCCATGACAACGGCCGCATCGAGGAAGTGCCGCTGCGCGCGGCGACCCGGGAGGGTGCGGAAGCAACCGCCGGCGCCTGGATTGCCCGGCACCATCCGGCTCACTACGGCCGGATTGGGTTCGAGCACGCCTGAGTGATGCGTAGCACGCATCACGAACAAGCACTCTCGGGGTGCGCGTGAGTGATGGGCGCCACGGTACGATAAGTGCATAAATGCCAAATGGCGGG
>JAUPVD010000193.1 GCA_030917225.1 Pseudomonadota bacterium | reverse complement strand
TCGGCGTCATGCCCGGCCATGCGCTGCTGCGCTCGCAATTCACCGCCACCTCGATGATCGGCATGATCGCGCTGGCCGGCATCATCGTCCGCAATTCCATTCTGCTCGTCGATTTCGTACGCGAGCAGGTGGCCAGCGGGCTGCCCTTCCGCGAGGCCATCGTGCAGTCGGCCGCCGTGCGCGCCAAGCCGATTGCCCTGACCGGGCTGGCCGCCATCCTCGGCGCCCTGTTCATCCTCGACGACCCGATCTTCAACGGGCTGGCCATCAGCCTGATCTTCGGCATCCTCGTCTCCACCCTGCTGACGCTGGTGGTGATTCCGGTGCTGTACTACGCCGCTTTCAGAAAGGAGCACTCACTATGAGCACGAGTTTTACAACCGACCGCGCCGTCCGCATCATGGCCGGCAGTTTCATCCTGATTTCGCTGGCACTGGGTGTTGAGGCCAGCCCGGTCTTTGTCTCGAAGAACTTTCTCTGGTTTACCGCGTTTGTCGGCGCCAATCTGTTCCAGAGTGGATTCACTCGTTTCTGCCCGGCCGAAAGCATCATGCAAAAGCTCGGGCTGAAGCGTCTTGATGGCGGCTCCTGCGGAAAGTGACCCCACATACTTGTATTTATATCTCTTTGTGATGTATATTTTCACCCGTTCGAGAGAATGCGTAATGACCTCGAATACCTCTCCCCGGCCATCACCCCCCGATGGTCATAGGGTTTAAACCCGCAGCGGCATTGACCCTGCGGGTTTTTCTTTTTTGCGAGGGGCGTTTGCCGGTAAGATCGACAGTAATCCAACGATTATTAGAAGAAGTATTTCCGGAGCCCCCGACGTGACTGAACAGACTTTGCCGCCCATGGAAAAGCGTGATTTCGAGACGCTTGCCAACTTCCGCTACGAAATCCGCAAGTTCCTGCGTTTTTCCGAGCAGGTCACCCGCAAGGCGGGCATTACCCCGCTGCAGTATCTGATGTTGCTCAACATCAAGGGTTTTCCCGGTCGTGAGTGGGCGACCGTCGGCGAGATCGCCGAGCGTTTGCAGGCGCAGCATCATGGCGTTGTGGCACTGGTCTCGCGCTGCGAGAAGCAGGGCTTCGTCGAGCGACGCCGCTCGACCGAGGATCGCCGGCGCATCGAGGTGCGCCTGCTGCCCAAGGGCGAGGAATACGTAGAGCGCCTGGCCAATGCCCATCGCGTGCAGTTGATCTCGCTGAACGGGCAGTTTGCCGTACCGACTGCGCAAGCCTTTTCCCGCGACTGATTTCCCCGTAACCCTCGACGGAGTACAACATGAAGATCGGTTTCCTCGGTTTGGGCATCATGGGCCGCCCGATGGCGCTCAACCTGCTCAAGGGCGGGCGCGACGTTGTTGTCTGGGCGCGTCGCGCCGAATCAATGGCGCCACTTGCCGAAGCCGGTGCGAAGCCGGCGACCAGCCCCGCCGACGCAGCACGCCAGGTCGATGTAGCCATTTCGATGGTTGCCGATGCACCGGACGTCGAGCAGGTGATGCTTGGCGAGAACGGCGTTGCTGCCGGCGCACAGGCCGGGCTGGTGGCGGTGGACATGAGCACCATTGCGCCGTCTGCCGCCAAGGACATTGCGGCGAAGATGCTGACCAGGGGCATTCCCTTTGTCGATGCGCCGGTGTCCGGCGGGGAGGTGGGTGCCATCGCCGGCACGCTGTCGATCATGGCCGGCGGCACCGCCGAAGCTTTTGCCAAAGCGAAGCCGGCCTTCGAGTGCATGGGCAAGAACATCGTGCACGTCGGCGATGCCGGTGCCGGCCAGGTGGCCAAGGCCTGCAATCAGATCATGACCGGCATGGGGGTCATGGCCGTGGCCGAGGCGCTGTGCTTTGCCGCCAAGGCGGGGGCTGATCCGGCCAAGGTGCGCGAAGCGTTGCTGGGCGGCTTCGCCTATTCGAAGATTCTCGAAAACCACGGCCAGCGCATGCTCGACCGCAATTTCAAGCCCGGCTTCAAGAGCTGGATGCACCAGAAGGACCTGAACATCGTCATGCAGAGCGCACACGAACTCGGCCTGATGCTGCCGGGTTCGGCGATGACCGCGCAGATGTTCAACGCCATGGTCGGTTCGGGGCTCGGTGAGGAAGATTCGATCGCCGTGCTGAAGCTGCTCGAGAACCTCTCGGGGCAGTAGATGCGGGTCGGTTTCATCGGCCTCGGTGTCATGGGGCGGCCGATGGCGCTGCACCTGCTGCGCGCCGGGCACGAGGTATCGGTCTGGGCACGCCGGCCCGAGTCGGCGGCGCCACTGGCCGAGGCCGGTGCCGCATTGCGGGATTCTCCGGCCGTGGTCGCTCGATACAGCGACATCGTTTTCACCATTCTTACCTACGGCAGCGACGTCGAGGCAGTCGTCTTCGGCGCCAACGGTCTGGCCAGCGGTTTTGCTGCCGGCAGCATCCTGGTCGACATGAGCACCATCGCGCCCGGGTTGGCACGCGGCATCGCGGCCCGGCTGGATGGGCTGGGCGTGCACATGCTCGATGCGCCGGTCTCCGGCGGCGGTGTCGGTGCCGAGGCCGGCACGCTGGCCATCATGGTCGGTGGCGAAACTGCCGTGCTCGAACGCGTGCTTCCGCTGTTCGAGGTGTTGGGCAAGACCATCGTCCATATCGGCGGCAATGGTGCCGGGCAGGTGGCCAAGGCCTGCAACCAGATGATCATGGTCGCCGCCATCGAGGCCAGCGCTGAGGCGATGTGGCTGGCGGCGGCATCCGGGGTCGATCAGGAGAAGGTGCGTCAGGCCTTGCTCGGCGGTTCTGCCGGCAGCCGCGTACTCGAGGTGTTCGGTGGCCGCATGGTCAATCGCGATTTCAAGGCCGGCGTCGAAGCCCGCCTGCACCACAAGGATTTCGGCATCCTGCTTGAAGAAGCCCGCTGCATGGGCGTTCCGCTGCCGGTCATCGCCACCGTTGGCCAGCAGCTCAACGCGCTGATGGCCAATGGCTGGGGCGGCTGCGACACGGCCTCGCTGCTGCGCGTACTGGAGGGTACGGATCGCTCCTGATCCGTTCCGGTACCTCGCCAACTGGTATGATCTTCGTCATAGAACGGCCTTGATGCCGTCACCCCTCCGATCCGGAGCGGGCCGAGGAGGAGACGATGAACCATAAGATGGCGATGCCCGAGTTGCTGGCGATTTTCGATTTCGCGCCGGTGGGTATCGTGTTTGTCCGCGATGGTCTGCTGCAGCACTGCAACCGACGTTTCTGCGACCTGCTGGGTTACGCCGAGGGCGAAGTGTTCGGCCAGCGTGCACGCGTTCTCTACGACAGCGAAGCGGAATATAACCGGCTGCGTCAGTGGGCGCGCGAGGCGATGCAGGCGGGTGACCCCTTCGATGTCGAGATCCCGATGCGCCGCCGTGATGGCAGCCTGGTGCACTGTCGACTGCATGCGGCCGCCATCGACCGCGACAATCCGCGTGGCGGTTCGGTGTGGATCGTCGAGGATCTGGAAGAGCAGACGCGCGTCAAGGAAGCGCTGTGGGACAGCCAGCGCGACCTCGAAGCGACCTTTGCTGCCGCGCATGTCGGCATCCTGCTCCTGCGCGACCGGAAAATCATCCGTTGCAATCCGCGCATCAACGAAATGTTTGGTTATCCGCCGGGCGAGATCATCGGCCGCTCATCCCGCGTCCTGTACATTTCGGACGCCGACTATGCCGCCGCCGGAGAAATCTACCCGTTGATCGCTGCAGGCGGCACCCATCGCCGCGAGCAGTGGCTGCGGCGCAAGGATGGCAGCACGTTCTGGGCGCTGATCAGCGGCCGTTTCATCGATGTTCATCACCCGGAAGTTGGCTCGGTCTGGATTTTCGAGGACATGAGTGAGCGCAAGCGTCAGGACGAGCGCCTGCAGGCGGCGCTCGCCGAGCAGCGCACGATCTTCGACAACGCCGCATTCGGTATTGCCTACGTCAATGGTGCCTACCTGCAGCGCTGCAACGATCGCTTTTCCACGATGTTCGGTTACCCGCCGAACGAACTCGGCGGCAGCCTGGTACGCGCGTTCTTTGCCGATGACGAAACCTTCGCCTCCTATACGAAGGCGGCGGAAGAGGGCCTGCGCCGCCATGGCGATTTTATCGGCGAAGTGCAGGTGCGGCGCAAGGACGGCAGCCTGTTCTGGTTGCGCGGTACCGCCAGCCGCGTGTCGTGGAACGAGGGCGGCGGCGCCATCTGGATCACCGAGGACGTGACCGAGCGCCGCCAGGCACAGGAGGCTTTGCTGCGCGCGCACGATGAACTGGAACTCCGTGTCGCGGAGCGTACGGCGGAGCTGGAAACGGCCAACGTCCAGTTGCAGTCCGAAGTTTTCGAGCGCATGCAGGCCGAGGAGCGTGTCTGGCATATCGCTCACCACGACGCCCTGACCGGTCTGCCCAACCGCAGCCTGCTGCATGACCGGCTGGCGCAGGCGCTGGTCGGCGCCGAGCGGAGCGCCAGCCGCGTTGCGGTGCTGTTCCTCGATCTCGACCGTTTCAAGAGCGTTAACGATTCGCTCGGCCACGACGTCGGCGATGCGCTGTTGCGCTCGGTGGCCGAGCGTCTTTCAGCCGTCGTACGCGACATCGATACCGTCTGCCGCCTCGGCGGCGACGAGTTCGTGATCGTTCTCGGCGCTGTTGCCGGGCCTGACGATGCAGTGATGGTTTCCGAGCGCATCGTTGAGACGCTGGCCCGACCGGTAGAGCTGATGGGGCATGCCGTGCGCGCCTCTACTTCGATCGGCATCAGCCTTTATCCGGAAGACGGGCGCGACGCGCATGCCCTGATGAAGAATGCCGATACGGCGATGTACACGGCGAAGAGTCGCGGACGCAACAACTTCCAGTTCTTCTCGCCGGAGATGAACGAAGTGGCCATCCGCTTCTTCCGGCTCGAACAGCGTCTGCGCCTGGCTGTTGAAAACCATGAATTTGTGCTGCACTACCAGCCGCAGGTGGATGTCTCCACGCACCGCGTCTGCGGGCTCGAAGCCCTCGTTCGCTGGCAGAGCAAGGAGAGCGGGTTGGTGCCGCCGATCGAATTCATTCCGGTGGCGGAAGAGACCGGGCTGATCGTCGAGATCGGCGACTGGGTGCTGCGCGAGGCCTGCCACCAGCTGCGTGCGTGGTACGACGCCGGCTGGCCACAGGTATCGGTGGCGGTGAATCTTTCGCCGCGCCAGTTCCAGCAGAAAGACCTCGTTGCCCGCGTGCGTGCCATCCTCGACGAGGCCGGCCTGCCGCCACAGTCACTCGAACTGGAGATTACCGAATCGAGCCTGATGCACAGCGTCGATGATGCGCTTGAACAAGTGCAGGCACTGGCGGACATGGGTGTGCGCCTGGCTATCGATGATTTCGGCACGGGCTATTCGAGCCTGGCCTACCTCAAGCGCTTCCCGGTCAGCCGGCTGAAGATCGACCGCTCCTTCGTGCGCGATCTGTGCGAGGACCGCGAAAATGCGGCCATCGTGGCGTCGATCATCGGCCTGGCAAAAACGCTGGGGCTGGATGTTGTCGCTGAAGGTGTGGAAACGGCATCGCAGCTTGCCGCGTTGCGCGGCGAGGGTTGCCTGCTCTGCCAGGGCTACCTGTTCTCGAAGCCGCGGCCGGCTGAAGAGGTGGCCGCGATTTTTGGTGCGACGGTGATATGACGACTGCGCTGCCTTGCCCGCATGGCGAACATGATCTGTCGATTCGCGATGTCGAGGGGCATGTCGGCTACGCTTGCGGCGAATGCCGGGGCGCCTGGTTGCCGCGCAGCTATCTGCAGTCGATCGGTCTGGAGCGTCATTTTTCCGTCGAGCGCTTCGAGTCGCTGCTGTTGGCGCAAGCAACGTCACCTGCCGATCTCTCGTGCCCGAAGCATTGCGGCGCACTCCAGCGCAGCCAGATCAAGGGCATCGACCTCGACTGGTGCCCGACATGTCACGGGGTATGGTTCGATCGCGGCGAAATCGCCAAGCTGCTGGCGCAGTATCGGAGCCGCCAGCACAAGGGTGGCGACGATGGTGGCCTCGATGCCGGCGATGTCTTCGACATTGCCGATCTGGTCTCGGGGCTGTTCGACTTGCTGAGCTAGCCCTGCTGCCCGTAGCTGCCGAACTTCTCCAGCACCACCCGCATCTCTACCGCGTCGAGCAGCGCCGGTTCGCCCAACTGGCAGGCGCGCCAGTATTGCTCGCACAGGCATTCGAGTTCGATGCCCAGATCGAGCGCCTGCTTGAGATCGCGGCCGAAGAGCAGCATGCCGTGGTTGGCCAGCAGGCAGGCCGAGCGGTCTGCCATGGCCTTCAGCGCAT
>JAUPVD010000192.1 GCA_030917225.1 Pseudomonadota bacterium | reverse complement strand
TTCACGGATGGCGAAGCGCAGACCTTCTTCCATGGCGATCGGGGCGATCAGCTTGACGGTCATCTGGATGTTGTCACCCGGCATGACCATCTCGGTGCCTTCCGGCAGCTGGATGGCGCCCGTCACGTCGGTCGTGCGGAAGTAGAACTGCGGACGGTAGTTGTTGAAGAACGGGGTGTGACGACCACCTTCGTCTTTCGACAGGACATACACTTCACCCGTGAAGTGGGTGTGCGGGGTGATCGAACCCGGCTTGGCCAGCACCTGGCCACGCTCGACTTCTTCACGCTTGGTGCCGCGCAGCAGCACACCGACGTTGTCGCCTGCCTGACCTTGGTCGAGCAGCTTGCGGAACATTTCGACGCCGGTGCAGATGGTCTTGACGGTGGGCTTGATGACGACGATTTCGATTTCTTCGCCAACCTTGACGATGCCGCGCTCGACACGACCGGTCACCACGGTGCCGCGACCGGAGATCGAGAAGACGTCTTCGATCGGGAGCAGGAAGGGCTTGTCGATGGCGCGCTCGGGCGTCGGGATGTAGCTGTCGAGGGCGTCGGCCAGGGCGAAGATGGCGGCTTCGCCGATTTCGCTCTGGTCGCCTTCGAGGGCCTTGAGGGCGGAGCCCTTGATGATCGGGACGTCGTCACCCGGGAAGTCGTACTTGGAAAGAAGTTCGCGAACTTCCATCTCGACGAGTTCGAGGAGTTCGGCGTCGTCGACCATGTCGCACTTGTTCAGGAAGACGATGATGTACGGGACACCGACCTGACGGGCGAGCAGGATGTGCTCGCGGGTCTGGGGCATGGGGCCGTCGGCAGCGGAACAGACGAGGATGGCGCCGTCCATCTGGGCGGCACCGGTAATCATGTTCTTGACGTAGTCGGCGTGGCCCGGGCAATCCACGTGGGCGTAGTGACGGTTGGCCGTCTCGTATTCGACGTGGGCGGTGTTGATGGTGATGCCGCGTGCCTTTTCTTCCGGCGCTGCGTCGATCTGGTCGTAGGCCTTGGCCTCGCCACCGAATTTCTTCGACAGAATCGTGGTGATCGCCGCCGTCAGCGTGGTCTTGCCGTGGTCAACGTGACCAATCGTGCCTACGTTGACGTGCGGCTTCGTACGTTCGAATTTACCTTTAGCCATTCCCGGTTCCTCAAATAATTAAAAGATCAACGATATCTTTAGCGCCAAATCGCTGGTGCCCATGGGCAGGATTGAACTGCCGACCTCTCCCTTACCAAGGGAGTGCTCTGCCACTGAGCTACATGGGCAAACCTGGCTACAGCAACCTACTCGCCGCGAAAACACATCTTGGAGCGGGTGAAGGGAATCGAACCCTCGTCTTAAGCTTGGAAGGCTTCAGCTCTACCATTGAGCTACACCCGCGCAAACTCCAAAACCCTAACCACGGCAAAACGTTCGCGACTACCTGTTACTTACTGCTTACAGCTATTTCTTGGTGGAGGAGGAAGGATTCGAACCTTCGAAGGCAGAGCCGTCAGATTTACAGTCTGATCCCTTTGACCGCTCGGGAACTCCTCCGATGAACCGGTAATTATGCGCACCTGGCGAAAACCTGTCAAACGCTTTCGCGAAATAGAACGAGATTCTAGCAGGAATTTGCAGGAAAAACGATGGACAGGTACGTTTTTTGCCGGAACCGGCACTAGAATGCCTTTCCCCCAGACAAGACCGCCCGCATGAACGCTTCAAACAACCAACGCACCCCGTTCCCGCCCGAACTCGCAGAATCCCTCGCCACACGCTTTGGCAAGCGATTCTCGCAGGGAGAGTCGATCCGGCTGCAACACGGCCGCGACGAGTCGGTGCACACCCCCGCCCTACCTGACGGCGTAGTCTTTGCCAAAACCACCGAGGAAGTCGCCGAAGTCGTCCGCCTGTGCCACGAACACCACATACCGATCATCGCCTACGGCGCCGGCAGCTCGGTCGAAGGCCACTTGCTCGCCGTGCACGGCGGCATCAGCCTTGATGTTTCTGGCTTGAACAAAATTACCTCCATCCACACCGAGGATCTCGACGCCACCGTCCAGGCCGGCGTCACGCGCAAGCAGCTCAACGAAGCCCTCAAAGGCAGCGGACTCTTCTTCCCGATTGATCCCGGCGCCGACGCCTCGCTTGGCGGCATGGCCGCCACCCGCGCCTCCGGCACCAATGCCGTGCGCTACGGCACCATGCGCGAAAATGTCATGGCCATGACCGTGGTGCTGGCCGACGGCCGCATCATCCGCACCGGCAGCCGCGCCCGAAAATCGTCGGCCGGCTACGACCTCACCCGCCTGTTGGTCGGCTCCGAAGGCACGTTAGGCATCATCACCGAACTGACCGTGCGCCTGTATCCGATCCCGGAAGCCATGTCGGCCGCCGTCTGCGCCTTTCCCAGCGTCGATGCCGCGGTCAAGACCGTCATCCAGACCATCCAGATGGGCGTGCCGGTAGCGCGCATCGAACTGCTCGACCCGCTGACCATCACCGCCGTGAACCGTCACAGCAAGACCACCCTGCCCGAGCGCCCAACCCTCTTTTTCGAGTTCCACGGCAGCGCCGCCTCGGTCGAGGAGCAGGCGCAATTCGTGCAGGACATCGCTGGCGAGTTCGGTGGCGAAAACTTCGAATGGGCGACCCGCCCGGAAGACCGCAGTCGCTTGTGGCAGGCCCGGCACGATGCCTACTTCGCCTGCCTGCAGATGAAGCCCGGCTGCCGCGCCTTCCCCACCGACGTCTGCGTACCGATCTCGCGCCTGGCCGAATGCATCCACGCCACCAATGAAGACCTGCAGAAAGTGTCAATCCCGATCATGCTCTTTGGCCACGTCGGCGACGGCAACTTCCACCTCGTCGTGCTGGTCGATCCGGAAAACGTCAGGGACATGGAAGAAGCCGAGTGGATCAACGAACGCGTTGTCGAACGCGCGCTGGCCATGGAAGGCACCTGCACCGGCGAACACGGCATCGGCATGGGAAAGACCAAGTTCATGGTGCGCGAGCACGGCGAAGGCGCGGTCGAGGTGATGCGCGCGCTGAAGACGGCGCTTGACCCTCTCGATCTGCTCAATCCCGGCAAGATTCTCCCCTAGGCAAGGACTGCTGCGCCGCAACGTTACGGCGCTTCTGCGGTCACATACAATGCGCCCGTCGCTTACCCGCGACGGACGACAATTGCCCGGCTCGACCCACAAGATCGTGACCGGCTCACAGCCAACGGAGGAGTTTCGCAATGAGCGCAGCCATCAAGCTGTCGATCACGCTCGAGGACAAGTACACCCACACCTCGGGACGTGTCTTTCTTACCGGTTCACAAGCCCTCGTGCGCCTGCCCATG
>JAUPVD010000191.1 GCA_030917225.1 Pseudomonadota bacterium | reverse complement strand
TCCGCAGGATTCCGCCGTGCTCGTCGCCGCCAATATCACCCAGCAGTTCGGGGCCAAGCCCCTCTTCGAAAACGTCAACGCCAAGTTCGGCGAGGGCAACCGCTACGGCCTGATCGGCGCCAATGGCGCCGGCAAGTCCACGCTGATGAAGATCCTCTGCGGTGCGCTCGACCCTTCCGCCGGCAATGTCTCCAAGGACAAGCACGAGCGAATGGCCTACCTGCGCCAGGACCAGTTCGGCTACGAAGACCAGCGCGTGATCGACGTGGTGCTGATGGGCCACGCTGAGATGTGGGCCTGCATGAGCGAGCGCGACGCGATCTACGCCAACCCGGAGGCGACGGAAGACGACTACATGCACGCCGCCGAACTGGAGGCGAAATTCGCGGAGTACGACGGCTACACGGCGGAAGCCCGCGCCGGCGAACTGCTGCTTGGCGTCGGCATCCCGATCGAGCGCCACAACGGCCCGATGAGCGAAGTGGCGCCGGGCTGGAAACTGCGCGTGCTGCTGGTACAGGCGCTCTTTGCCAATCCGGACATCCTGCTGCTGGATGAGCCGACCAACAACCTCGACATCAACACCATCCGCTGGCTGGAGGACGTGCTCAACAACCGCGAGTCGACGATGATCATCATCTCGCACGACCGCCACTTCCTGAACCAGGTGTGCACGCACATGGCCGACCTCGACTACGGCAAGGTCACGGTCTACCCCGGCAACTACGACGACTTCATGGAAGCCTCGACGCAGGCTCGTGAACGCCAGTCGAACGCCAACGCCAAAGCCAAAGAGCGCATCGCCGAGCTGCAGACCTTCGTCCGCCGCTTCTCGGCCAACGCTTCGAAGGCCAAGCAAGCGACCTCGCGCATGAAGCTGATCGAGAAGATCCGGCCGGAAGACATCAAGCCTTCGTCACGCCAGTACCCGTGGATCCGCTTCGAATACGACGACAAGGAAAAGCTGCACCGCCAGGCCGTCGAACTCGACGGCGTCAGCCACGCCTTTGCCGGCGGCGCCCAGCTCTTTGCCGGCTTTACAGCAACGGTGGATGCCGGCGACCGCATCGCCATCATCGGCGAGAACGGCGTCGGCAAGACGACGCTGCTGCGCTGCCTGGCCGGCGATCTGACCCCGAGCAAGGGCACCATCAAATGGGCGGAAAAGGCCAAGCCTGGCTACTTCGCCCAGGACCACGCCGCACTGTTCGATGCCGACACGGCGCTCACCGACTGGATCGCCGAGTACGTGCGCATGGGCGGCTACGAGGGCGAGGACGTCGAAACGCTGATCCGTGGCACCCTCGGCCGGCTCCTCTTCTCCGGCGACGAAGTGAAGAAGGCGGTGCGCGTCATCTCCGGCGGCGAGCAGGGGCGCATGCTCTTCGGCAGCCTGATGCTGATGAAGCCGAACGTGCTGCTGATGGATGAACCGACCAACCACCTCGACATGGAATCGATCGAGTCGCTGAATACCGCGCTGGAAAAATTCAAAGGCACGCTGGCCTTCGTTTCGCACGACCGCGAGTTCGTCTCGTCGCTGGCCACCCGTATCTGGGAAATCAAGGACGGCAAGGTCATCGACTATCGCGGCAGCTACGAGGAATACCTCGCCAGCCAGGGCGTGGAGTAAACGCATTGCTCAGCCGGATCTGCAGATTCCTGCTCCGGCTGTTCGGCTGGCAGCTCATCTTTGTTCCACCGCCATCGTCAAAGACGGTGGTCGTCGGCTATCCGCATACCTCCAACTGGGATTTTCCGGTGACCATGCTGTGGCGTTTCGCCACCGGCTTCCCGTTATCGTGGGTCGCCAAGCAGGAGATGTTCGCCAACCCTTTTGGTGGCCTGTTCAAGCGCTGGGGCGGCGTACCGCTCGACCGCAAGCGCCCGGACGGCTTCATCGAGCAGATGGTCGAGACCTTCCAGCAACGCGAGGTCTTCCATCTGGCCATCGCCCCGGAAGGCACGCGGCGCAAGACCGACCACTGGAAATCCGGTTTCTACCGGCTGTCGCTGGCCGCCGGTGTACCGATTGGCCTGGCCTATCTGGATTACGGACAGAAACGGGCGGGCATCGAACGCTGGATCATGCCCAGCGGCGACCGTGCCGCCGATCTGGCAGCGATCGCTGCGTTCTACGCCGACAAGTGCGGCCTGCACCCCGAAAAGGCCGGCGACATCCGCTTCAAGGATTAGCCGCCTTCGGCTTCTCGCTCGGTTTTTCGGCGACATTCCCGGCAGCTTTTTCTGCAGCCTTTGCAGCCTTTTCAGCTTCCCTGGCCGCTGCCTTTTGTTCCCGCGCACGGCGCTTCTCGGCAAGCTTCGCGTCCTTCTTCGCCTGATCTGCCTTCTTTTTCTCGTGACGAGCCTGTGCCTCGGCATGCTTGCGGCGACCGTCAGCCGCCTGCTTTTCCTTCTTTGCTGCCTTCGCGGCGCGTTGCTCGGCCTTGGCGGCCTCGTCCGCACGATAGGCCTCGCCCTTCGCCTTTTCGTCCGCTGCGCGCTTGGGTGCCTCGGCGGCCTTCCTGGCATCCTTGACCGCCACCTCGCGACGCTTCACGTCACGCTCCAGCTCGCTGCCTTCCAGCTCCATCCG
>JAUPVD010000190.1 GCA_030917225.1 Pseudomonadota bacterium | reverse complement strand
GAGGCAGCAGAATTCGTCGTGCTGCAGGAAGCCTATGCCAATACCGATACCGCCAAGTATGCCGACCTTATGTTACCGGCCACTTCGTGGGGCGAGAAGGAAGGAACGGTCACCAATTCCGAGCGCTGCATCTCGCGCGTTCGTGCTGCCGTGCCGCCACCTGGCGAAACGCGCCATGACTGGCAGATCGCCCTGGATTTTGCGCGTCGCCTGGGGCGCGAACTGGGCCATCCACTCGTCGACAAACTGTTCCCCTACACCACGCCGGAATCGATCCATGCCGAGCACCGCGAATCGACGCGCGGCCGCGATCTGGATATCACCGGCCTGAGCTATGCACTGCTTGAAGATCAAGGACCGCAGCAGTGGCCGTTCCCCGAAGGCGCCAGCGCTGGCAAGACGCGCCTCTACGCCGACGGTATCTATCCGACGCCGAGCGGCCGTGCGCGCTTTGTTGTCGTTGACCACAAACCGACTGCAGAACTGACCGATCCGACCCGGCCGATCAGCCTCATCACCGGCCGCCTGCTTGAGCAATGGCATGGCATGAGTCGCACCGGTACCGTGCCGCGCCTGTTCCATGGTGAGGACGAGCCCTTGCTCAAGATGAATTCCTGCGACCTCCGTCATCGTGGCCTCGAACCCGGCATGCTGGCCAAGGTGAGCAATGGCCGTGGCGAGATCATCGTGCGCGTGGCGGCGGATGAAGGGCTGGTTCGCGGCCGCGCCTGGCTGCCCATGCACTGGGGGGAGCAGTTCATGAACGGCTACGGTGCCAATGCGCTCATGTCTTCAGCGGCGGATCCTTATTCCTTCCAGCCCGAACTCAAGCACACCGCCGTCGCCATCGAGAAGATCGATTTGCCGTGGACGCTGGTCGTCATGCGCCATGGCGACGAGGCATCGGACGAGGCCAATGCGCTGACGCTGCTGACCCGGGCGAGAAGCCTGCTCAAGCGCTTCCCGTATGCCACGGTCGGTCTCTACGGTCGCAGTGAGCCACTGGTCGTCCTGAGGGCGGCATTACCCTCCGCACCGGCACCGGAATTGATCGCTGAAATCGATGCATTGTTCGGCCTCGATGGCGAAGAGGGCTCCATCCTCTACGTCGATCCCAAGCGAGACATCGACAAGAAAGCGATCGCCCGTAACGGTCGCCTGCTCGGTGTTCGCCTTGGCGGCGAAACAGCAGCGATGGGCTGGCTGAAGGATGTCATGGCCGAAAACGCACTCGATGCCTCGCTGATCCGTTTCGCACTGGCACCCATCGCGCAGCCGCCAAAGCAGGCACCGGCGCGTTCGCCGGTACTGTGCAAGTGCGGCGACGTGACCGAGGCGCAGATCAAGGCAGAATTTGCTGCCGGCCGCTCGCTCGACGAGGTTCAGGACAAGCTAAAATGCGGAACATTCTGCGGCGGATGCCTGCCGGAGTTGAAAAAAATGGCTGCATCCACGGATGCTGTGCCGGTATGAAATTCCCACGGAGCGACGAATGAGCTACGCCCACATCATCAAGGAAATCGGTCGCGGCGCGGAAGGTTCGCGCGACATGTCGTTCGACGACGCCAAGCAGCTTTACGGCGCCATGCTGGATGGCGGCGTCGGCGATCTCGAACTGGGAGCCATCCTCATCGCGCTGCGCATGAAGGGCGAGTCCACCGAGGAGATGACCGGGTTCCTCGTGGCTGCGAACGAGCGTGTCAATGCGCTGCATGTGCCGCACGAAGGTGTGCGGCCGGTCGTCATCCCCAGCTACAACGGCGCGCGCAAGAGCGCCAACCTGACGCCCTTGCTGGCACTCCTGCTGCAGCGCTTCGGCGTGCCCGTCGTGGTGCACGGCCTGCTCGAAGGTTTTGGTCGCATCACCAGTGGCCACGTCTTTCGCGAACTGGGGGTCAATCCCGCCGCCAGCCAGGGCATGGCGCAGCAGGCGCTCGATGAGCGCGGTCTGGCCTTCGTGCCGCTGACGGCCATTGCGCCGGGCCTGGCTGATCTACTTTCCCTGCGCGCCCGCCTCGGCGTGCGCAACAGCGCACACAGCCTGGTGAAGATGCTCGACCCCTTCCGCGGCAAGGGCGTCCTGCTGGCGGCAGCAACGCATCCGGCCTACATGGATACCATGCGCGACGTGCTCGGCAGCCAGGGCGCGCATGCCCTGCTGCTTCGTGCTACCGAGGGTGAGCCGTTTGCGAACCCGAAGCGCCGCCCGCGCATCGAGCATCTGCATGACGGGATCGCGGACATTCTTTTCGAAGCCGAACACGACAGTATCAAGGCGCTGCCGCACCTGCCCGAAGAGGCTGATGCCGCAGCAACCGCGTGCTGGATTCGCAAAGTGCTCGACGGCCACATCCCTCTGCCGCAACCGATTGCCAATCAACTGGCGGCCTGTCTCTTCGCGTGCGGCTATGCGGCGGATTTCAATCAGGCCAAGGCCATTGTCGCCGTCGAAACCAACGGCCACGCAGCTGCTTAGCCGTTGCTGTGGTAGCGCCTGAAGCAGTTATGCCCGGCCTGCTTGGCCGAGTACATGGCGAAATCGGCGTGGCGAACCAGGCTTGAAGCCTCGTCCGCATCATCGGGGAACTGGGCGATGCCGATGCTGCAGGTGATGTTGACTATTTTCCCGCCGAGGTTGAAGGGGAGGCCGACAGCATCGATGATCTTCTGTGCCACGGCTTCCGCATCGGCCGTTGTTTCCAGCTCCGGCAACAGCACCGTGAACTCGTCGCCGCCAAGCCGGCTGACGGTGTCCATCTCCCGCAGGCAAGCCGAGAATCGCGTCGCGGTTTGCTGCAGCAGCAGATCGCCCGCGGCATGCCCGAGGGAGTCATTCACCTCCTTGAATTTATCAAGGTCGATGAACAGCACCGCCACCTGTCGCTTCTTTCGCGCCGCCGCCGCCAGCGCCCGCTCCAGCCGGTCCTCGAACAGTGACCGATTCGGCAACCCGGTCAGGCTGTCGGTATGCGCCTGCTTGCGGAGCGCCTGCGCCTGCGTTTCGAGTTGATGCAACTGCCGGTAGATGACCGCAAACAGCATCACCACCAGCGCGGCCGCGATCAACGCGCTACCACCCACGCGCAGCGCACTGGCGCGCCAGCGACCAACTAGAACAGACTCGTCTACGCTGACATCGACCACAATCGGGTAGCGTTCCAGCACGCGATAACTGACAAAGCGCTCCTTGCCGTCAATGGTGTTGATCGCCTTGTATGTTCCGGCGGGCGATTTCGTTGCATGCTCCGTGAACAGCAACAGATCGGCGTATGAGCGGCCGTAGGCACCCTCGACTTCAGGGTAGCGTGCCAGCAAGCGCGCATCGGCACGGAATATGGCGGCGGTTCCTCCCTCGAAACCGGTCAGCGCCCGCAACATGCCGACCAGCCACGGCGTATCGATGGAAGCGACCACCACGCCGAGGAAGTTACCCTGGGCATCGGCAACGCGACGGACAACGAAGATCAGCTGCTTGTTGCTGACTCTGCCGATCGCAGGCTCTTCGATGATCAGCCGGTCGTGCGTCTCGTCACGAAGCGTCTGAAAGTAGGGGCGGTCGTCAAAGCGGCTTGGGGGCTGCGCCGCAGCCGACGAGTGCGCAACCAGCCAGCCCTCGGCATCAATGAAGCCCATGTTGGTTACGGCCGGTACGGCGGCCACATGCGCTGCCAGCAGCCGATGGATGAATGTCCGGTCGCTTCGCTCCTTGCCGGAAAGGCGCTGAAGCTCGTTGCGGGCGCCGTTGACCGCCAGTTCCACCGCCTGGAACAACTGTTCGGTCTGGTTTGCCAGCGCGAGATTGACTGTCTCGATCTCCCGGCGCGAATTGG
>JAUPVD010000189.1 GCA_030917225.1 Pseudomonadota bacterium | reverse complement strand
CGCCAGTGCGCGCACCAGATCAGCATAGCTGCCGATCGGCTTGCCGGTAATCGGGTAGTTTTCGATGGCGCGCAGCGTATGCACGCCCCAATAGGCGTTGGCTGGCACCGGTGCGTCGCCGAGCAGATCGTGTTCCATGCGGGTATTGCTCATTGCTGTCTCCTTCGGGTCTTTTTTGGGCAAAGCTCACCCGTCCCGGACGCCATCGGGCGCCGGGCAGGGAAAGTGCAGATAAGGAAGAAGTTAGTGCTGCAGGATTTTTGCCAGGAACTGCTGGGCACGATCCGAACGCGGCGTGCCGAAGAAATCGTCCTTGGTCGCGTCCTCGACGATCAGGCCGTGGTCCATGAAGATCACGCGATTGGCCACCTTGCGGGCAAATCCCATTTCGTGGGTCACGCACATCATGGTCATGCCTTCCTTGGCCAGTTCGACCATGACATCAAGCACTTCGTTGATCATCTCCGGATCAAGCGCCGAGGTCGGCTCATCGAAGAGCATGCAGATCGGGTCCATGCACAGCGCACGGGCGATCGCGACGCGCTGCTGCTGGCCGCCGGAGAGCTGGCCGGGATGCTTCGGCGCCTGGATTTTCAGGCCGACGCGATCGAGGAACTTCATGCCCTTGTCGCGCGCCTCTTCCTTGTTGCGACCCAGCACCTTCTCCTGCGCGATGGTCAGGTTGTCGATGATGGTCATGTGCGGGAACAGCTCGAAGTTCTGGAAAACCATGCCAACGTGCGAGCGCAGTTTGGAGAGGTTGGTCTTCGGGTCACCGACCGAGGTGCCCTTGACGATGATCTCGCCGGACTGGAAAGGCTCCAGCCCGTTAACACACTTGATCAGCGTCGACTTGCCGGAACCGGAGGGACCGCAAACGACCACCACTTCGCTTTTCTGAACAGTGGTCGTGCAATCGGTCAGCACCTGGAACTCGCCGTACCACTTGGAAACACTCTTGATTTCGATCATTTCACGAACCTCGCTTGCAGACGCTTCACCAGCAGCGAGGCGGAGAAGCTGATAACAAAATAGATGGCCCCGGCGAACAGCAGCAGTTCAACCAGACGCCCGTCACGATCGCCGACCTTGTAGGCCGTGCCGAAGAAGTCGGAGAGGCCGATCACATAGACCAGCGACGTATCCTGGAAGAGGATGATGGCCTGCGTCAGCAAGAGCGGCGTCATGTTGCGGAAAGCCTGCGGCAGCAGAATCAGGCGCATCGTCTGCCACTGCGTCATGCCCAGCGCCAGCCCGGCGGAAACCTGCCCGCGCGACACGCTCTGGATGCCGGCACGGATGATCTCCGAGTAGTAGGCCGCCTCGAACAGCGCGAAGGCCACCAGCGCCGACGTCAGCCGGATATCGCCAATGTCATCGCCGAAGATCGCCTTCAAACCCTGCGGCACGATCAGGTAAAACCACAGGATGACCATCACCAGCGGTACCGAGCGGAAGAGATTCACATAGCCGGCAGCCAGCTTGGCGAGAATCTTGTTTGGGCCGATACGGGTAATCGCCAACACCGTGCCCCAGACGATGCCCACCACAATGGCCGTGATGGTCACCTCGAAGGTGATCAGCAAGCCCTTGAACAGCAGCGGGATGGCGCCGGGGATGGAACTCCAGTCCATTTCGTACATGGCTACTTCCCTCCGACAAAGCCCGGCACGCGGACCTTCTCTTCCAGACGGCGCATCAGGAACATCACCGTTACGTTGATCAGCAGGTACATCACGGTGACCGCAATGAAGGCTTCGTAGGGCTGGGCGGTGTAGTCGACCAGTTGCTGCGCCTGGCGGCTCAGTTCAATGAGGCCGATGGTGGTGGCCACTGCCGAATTCTTGAAGATGTTCAGAAACTCCGAAGTCAGCGGCGGCATGATGATGCGGTAGGCCATCGGCATCAGCACATGGCGGTACACCTGCGGCAGCGTGAAGCCCATCGCCAACCCGGCATTTTTCTGGCCTTTCGGCAGCGACTCGATGCCCGAGCGCACCTGCTCGGCGACGCGCGCCGAAGTGAACAGCCCCAGACAGAGCATGGCGCAGAAGAACTGCTGCCAGAGCGGATTGCTCTGCTTGAAGGCATTGCCGAGATCGGCGGGCAACAATTCCGGCAAAACGAAATACCAGATGAAGAGCTGCACCAGCAGCGGGATATTGCGGAAAAGCTCGACGTAGCCGGTGGCAAAGCCGGATAGCCATCGGTTCGGTACGGTGCGCAGTACCCCGATGATGGAGCCAACGATCAAGGCAATCACCCAAGCCGACAGCGACAGCGAGATGGTCCACTTGAGGCCGGTAAACAACCAGCCAAGGTAAGTGTCATCTCCGCTCGCGGAGGGCTGCAGGAAAACGCCCCAGTTCCAGTTATAGGACATGGTGGTTTGCTCTATGAAGACGGAAAATCAGAACATGGAAGTACATGACGCCCCTTCACAACTACTTTGCGCACATCGCCCCTCGTCATTCCGGCGAAAGCCGGAATCCAGGGGTTTTGCAGCGCTGCATTCTGGATTCCGGCTTTCGCCGGAATGACAGACTTTAGGAGCGTCCGGGGCGATGTCGCACCGCCCCGGACCAAGCGCGAAATTACTCGTAGGCCTTGTCGTTGGGGGCCTTATGCAGCGCCTTCATCTCGTCCGACATCGGCATGTTCAGGTTCAGGCCCTTCGGCGGGATCGGGTTCATGAACCACTTGGCGTAGATCTTGTCGATCTCGCCCGAGGTTTGCACCTTGGCGATCGCGTTATCCACCACCTTCTTGAAGCCGGCGTCGTCCTTGCGGATCATGCAGCCGTAGGCTTCCTTCGATTGGGCGGTACCAACCACGGCCCAGTCACCCGGCTTCTTGGCCTTGGCCATTTCACCGTAGAGCAGTGCGTCGTCCATCATGAAGGCGACGGCGCGGCCGGTTTCGAGGGTTAGGAACGATTCGCCATGGTCCTTGGCCGAGATGATGTTCATCTTCATGGCCTTGTCTTCGTTCATCTTGCGCAGCAGGCGCTCGGAGGTGGTACCGGCGGTGGTCACCACGTTCTTGCCGGCGAGGTCACCGAAGTCCTTGATGCCGCTATCCTTCTTGACCTGGATGCGGGTGCCGATGACGAAGAAGGTGTTGGAGAAGCTGACCTGCTTCTGGCGCTCGGTGTTGTTGGTGGTCGAGCCGCACTCGATATCGACGGTGCCGTTCTGGACCAGGGTAATACGGTTGGCGGAAGTCACCGGCATCAGCTTGACGTCAAGCTTCGCCAGCTTCTGGTCGGCCTTGATGGAATCGACGACCTTGAGGAGGATCTCGTGGGCATAGCCGATGACCTGCTGCTTGTCGTCATAGTAGGAGAACGGAATCGAAGACTCACGGTGGCCAAGAGTGATAGCCCCGGTGTCCTTGATCTTCTTCAGCGTGGCGCTTTCCTGCGCGAAAGCGGGTGCGGAAAAGACGGCGGCGGCAACAGCGGCGGACAGAACGGTAGGCAGCAGTTTCATTTGATTGTCT
>JAUPVD010000188.1 GCA_030917225.1 Pseudomonadota bacterium | reverse complement strand
GTCCTATCGGATGGTCGAAGCCCCGGTCGAAGACGGAAAGCAGAAAGACGCACAAGCCGACAATCGCCAGCCTCGCCAACAGGCAGCGGTAAAGCTTGTGGCTCCCGATCAACCTGCACCGATCGTCGAAGAGAAGCCAGCGGCACCGGCTCAGGCAGCTGCTTCGCCCCAGGATGCCGGCATCATTGCGAAGATTTTCTCGTGGTTCCGTGGCAACCGTACGGTTGAACCGACTCCGGAACCCGCCAAGAAACCGGAAGCCAAGCCTGCTGAACGCTCGCGCAATCGCCAACGTGACGACCAGCGCGACGGCGGCCGCCGAGGCCGTGGTGGTCGCAATGGCCGCAAGGATGAGGAACGCGAAACCCGCGAGCCCCGCCCGCCGAAGGAAGCGAGAGAACCCCGTCAGCAGAATGCAGCGCGCGAAGATGGACAACCGCAACGCGAGCCGCGTCGCCAACGCGGCGAGCCACGTCCAGAGCGCAAGGAAGAGGCTGCAGCAGCCAGCGAGGCTAAACTGAATACGGCAGTTCCAGGCGCCGAGACATCAGCTGCGTCCGAAGCTGGCAACGAGGAAACGCGTGGCCGTCGTCGTGGCCGCCGCGGCGGTCGCCGCGAGCGTGGCGAAGGTCGTCCGGAAGCTCAGGAAGGCGACGTTAATCAGCAGGAAAGCCAAGCAGCAGAAAACCAGGCTGTGGTGGAACTTTCCGCTGAAGCCGAAACGGTAGCCAGCGTTACTGCACCCATTGCAGAAAATGCTGTCGTTGAATCAGCCGTTGAATCTGCCATCGTCTCGGCAATCGTCGCAGAACAAGCTCCGATAGTTACGGAAGCCCCTGTTGTGCTTGCAGAAGCTGCTGCAGAGCCGGTAGTCGTGGTCAGTGCAACGGAATCCGCTCGCGAAACCGAAGCTCAGCCGATTGCACCTGTTGTAGTTTCTGCGCCTCCGGTTGAAGCTGCACCAGTCATCACGGCTGCACCACCTGCGCCGGTCGAACCAGCCGCATCTGTTCAAGTACCGGTAGTGCCGCCTGCCGCAGAGCCGATCAGCCTTCCGCCTGTCGCGACAGCGGCCAAGGTCGATCTTGGCGAAGCGCTGCAGGCTTCAGGCCTGGTGCTGGTTGAAACTGCGGCCGACAAGCAGCGCAACGTCGTGCAAGAACCGCAGCCGGTTCCGGTCCAACCGCGTCGTCGCCGGCCGGTACCGGCAAGCGTCAGCGATGAGCCGATGCAAATGGTCGAAACCCGCAAATAAGCGGGGCAATGACGAAAAACGGGGCGCCTTGGCGCCCCGTTCTGTTTGTGGTTCAGCGTGAGACCTGATCGGTCAGTTGGCCTTATTCGCCGCTTTCTTCGCCGATGGCGATTTTGAAAGCTGCTCTTTCAATTCAATGATCAGCCCTGTTGAAGCATCCTCGACCATGTCGATGACAAGGTCGAAGCCGTGCCCGAGTCCGTAGAAAGGATCCGGCACCTCCTCATCGTCGAAATTCCTGGCATAACTCATGAACAAGCGGATTCGCCCGGCAAGCTGCGGCGGGCACATGCGCTGCAAGGCCTGCAGATTGTTCTTGTCCATGGCCAGGATGAGATCAAAGTACTCAAGATCCTGAGGCGCGACCTTCCTTGCGCGGATCGTCGACAAGTCATAACCCCGGGCAGCAGCAGCACGCTGGGTTCGCGAGTCAGGCGACTCGCCAACGTGATAACCGTGCGTGCCAGCAGAATCGACCTCGACGCTGGCCCCCATACCGTGCTGGCGCAGCAGGAAACGGAAGACACCTTCCGCAGTCGGAGATCGGCAGATATTGCCCATGCAGACGAATAGCACCTTGATCACGCCATACTCCGATCATGGACGGCCGCACCAAACGCTCCAGTCTTCAGGCGAAACAATGCATCGCGGGCTGCAGCCGCTTTCTCGAAGTCCAGATTTTTGGCGTAGTCCAGCATTTCCTTCTCCAGGCGCTTGATCTCGCGCGCCAGCTCCCTCTCGTTCATCGCTTCGTATGTTGCAACTTCCTGTGCAGCCTTGAGTTCGCGCTGTGCAGACTCCGCGTCATAGACACCATCGATAATATCCTTGATCCGCTTCGAGACGCTCTTCGGCGTGATGCCGTTTTCCTCATTGAAGCGAATCTGCTTGGTGCGGCGCCGCTCTGTTTCGGTAATCGCGCGTCGCATCGATTCGGTAATGGTATCAGCATAGAGAATGGCTGTGCCATGGAGGTGGCGGGCAGCCCGCCCCATCGTCTGGATCAGCGACCGTTCCGAGCGCAGGAAACCTTCCTTGTCCGCATCCAGGATCGCCACCAGTGATACTTCTGGAATATCGAGGCCTTCGCGCAGCAGGTTGATACCAACCAGCACATCGAACTCGCCCAGTCGCAGGTCGCGAATGATTTCGACCCGCTCGACGGTATCGATGTCGGAATGCAGATAGCGCACACGAACGCCATTTTCGCCCAGATAATCGGTCAGATCCTCGGACATGCGCTTGGTCAGCGTCGTCACCAGAACCCGCTCGCCGGCCACCACTCGCTTGCGGATTTCGGAAAGAAGATCATCCACCTGTGTCGATGCCGGTCGGACAAAGACCTCCGGGTCGACCAGACCGGTCGGCCGAACCAGTTGTTCTACGACCTTTCCCTGATGCTCCTGCTCATAGGTCGCCGGTGTCGCCGAAACGAACACCGTCTGGCGCATCATGCGCTCAAACTCATCGAATTTGAGCGGCCGGTTATCCAGCGCCGACGGCAGACGGAATCCGTAGTCGACCAGATTCTCCTTGCGTGAGCGGTCGCCCTTGTACATGCCCCCGGTCTGGCCGATGGTCACGTGCGACTCGTCTATGAACATGATGGCATTGGCCGGCAGGTAGTCGATCAGCGTCGGCGGCGGATCGCCGGCCTGGCGCCCGGAAAAGTGCCTGGAGTAGTTCTCGATGCCCTTGCAGAAGCCGAGTTGATCAAGCATCTCGATGTCGAAACGAGTGCGCTGCTCGATGCGCTGTGCTTCGACCAGACGCTGGTTTTTTTGGAAGTGCTCAATCCGTTCGCGCAACTCGACCTTGATCGCCTCCAGCGCACGCACCACGGTGTCGCGCGGTGTCACGTAGTGGCTGGACGGGAAAACGGTGAAGCGCAGAAGGCTTTGCTGCAGATGCCCGGTCAGCGGGTCGAACATCCGGATGCCTTCAATTTCGTCGTCGAACAGCGAAATCCGCACTGCATGCTCGGCATGTTCGGCCGGGAAGATGTCGATCACATCGCCGCGCACGCGGAAGGAGCCGCGACTGAAATCGATGTCGTTGCGCTCGTACTGCATCTCGGTCAGGCGGCGCACGATGGCGCGCTGGTCCATGCGGTCGCCGACGCGCATGGTCAGCACCATGCGGGCGTAGTCTTCCTTGTCACCGATACCGTAGATGCAGGACACCGTAGCGACGATGATGCAGTCCTCGCGCTCCAGCAGGCTCTTGGTAGCCGACAGGCGCATCTGTTCGATGTGCTCGTTGATCGCGCTGTCCTTCTCGATGAACAG
>JAUPVD010000187.1 GCA_030917225.1 Pseudomonadota bacterium | reverse complement strand
GAACCCGGCACTTCGCTCATCTTGCCGTCCTTCCACTCGACGCGAACCGCCTTCAGCGCCTTGATGCCGCCCTTGCCGTCGCCGACCAGTTCCTTGGTCGCCACGGCGAAGTCGCGCTCGACGCCTTCCTCGTGCGAGGACGAGGTGCGCAGCTTGTACGGCCAGTACGGCCAGGTCAGCGCCGTATTTTCCTGCTCCGGCGGCATCGGCATCAGTTCGAACTGGGTGACCGAGGCAGCGCCATGGCGGTTGGAGGTGCCGACGCAGTCGGAGCCGGTATCGCCGCCGCCGATGACGACGACGTGCTTGCCCTTGACGTTGATCGGGTTGGCGCCGTCGCCAGCGACTTCCTTGTTCTGCGGAATCAGGAACTCGAGCGCTGCGTAGGTGCCCTTCAGTTCGCGGCCGGGGATCGGCAACTCGCGCGGCACTTCGGAACCTCCGGCCAATACGACGGCATCAAATTCCTTGTTCAGCTGCTCGGCCGTTACGACTTCGGTGGCGTCGTTGATGATGCCGGCCGGCATGTCTTTCGAGCCGACGACGACCTTGGTGCGGAACTTCACGCCTTCGGCTTCCATCTGCTGCATGCGGCGGTCGATGATCGCCTTGTCCAGCTTGAAATCGGGGATGCCGTAACGGAGCAGACCACCGATGCGGGTGTTCTTTTCGAACACCGTCACGTCGTGGCCGGCACGCGCCAGTTGCTGAGCGGCAGCCAGGCCGGCAGGGCCGGAGCCGACGACGGCAACCTTCTTGCCGGTCTTCTGCGCAGCGACTTGCGGCTTGACCCAGCCGTTTTCCCAACCCTTGTCGATGATGAAATGCTCGATCGATTTGATGCCGACCGGCGCGACGTTAATGTTTAGCGTACAAGCCGCTTCGCACGGCGCCGGACAGATGCGGCCGGTGAACTCGGGGAAGTTGTTGGTCGAATGCAGCACTTCCAGCGCCTGCTTGAAGTTGCCACGGAAGACCAGATCATTCCAGTCCGGAATGATGTTGTTCACCGGGCAGCCGGTATTGCAGAACGGGATGCCGCAATCCATGCAGCGTGCGCCCTGCACCTTGGCATCGTCATCCGACAGGCGGGCAACAAACTCCTTGTAGTGCTTGACGCGCTTTTCGACCGGTTCATAGGCCTCGGAGAGGCGCTGGAACTCGAGGAATCCAGTTGGCTTTCCCATTACGCTGCCTCCGCCGGGCCGCCCCAAGGGGGCAGCAAGTCATGGACCGGAAGCCGCGTCAGCGGCTGAACCGAAATTACCCCCTTCCGCGGGAAGGGGGTCAGGGGGAAGGTCTTGTGCATCATGCTGCTTCCTTCTGCTGCGCCGCGGCCATTTCGGTCAGCGCGCGCTTGTATTCGTGCGGATAGACTTTGACGAACTTGTCGCGATAGACATCCCAGCTGGCGAGGATGGCCTTGGCCGTCGCGCTACCGGTGAATTCGGCATGACGCGAGACCAGATCCTTCAATTGCTCCTCGTCCGAAATGCCACGATGCATCGGCTCGCCCTTCGGCTGCTTGGCGGTCGGCAGCACTTTTTCGAGTGCGACCTGGGCCAGGTTGCAACGGCTCTTGAAGCTGCCGTCCTCGTCGAGCACGTAGGCGATACCACCCGACATACCGGCCGCGAAGTTGCGTCCCGTACCGCCGAGCACGGCCACCGTACCGCCGGTCATGTATTCGCAACCGTGGTCGCCAACACCTTCGACGACCGCCGTGGCGCCGGAATTGCGCACGCAGAAGCGCTCGCCGCCGACGCCGGCGAAGTAGGACTCGCCGGCGATGGCCCCGTACATGACGGTATTGCCGACGATGATGTTCTGCGTTGTGTCGCAGCGGAAATCAGGGCTCGGCTTGATGATGATGCGGCCACCGGAGAGACCCTTGCCGACGTAGTCGTTGCCTTCGCCGGTCAGTTCGAGCGTGACGCCCTTGGCCAGGAAAGCACCAAAGCTCTGGCCGGCGGTGCCGGTCAGCTTCAGGTGGATGGTGTTGTCAGGCAGGCCAGCATGGCCGTAACGCTTGGCCACTTCGCCGGAAAGCATGGTGCCGGCGGTGCGGTTGACGTTCCTGATCGGCAGCTCGATGGTGACTTTCTCACCCTTTTCCAGCGCCGGTTTGGCCAGCTTGATGAACTGGTGGTCAAGCGCCTTGGCCAGGCCGTGGTCCTGCGTTTCTGCATGCAGGCGCGGCACGTCGGCCGGAACGGGCGGCTGATAGAAGATCTTGCTGAAGTCGAGGCCCTTGGCTTTCCAGTGTTCGATGCCGGCGCGCATGTCGAGCAGGTCGGCACGGCCGATCAGTTCGTCGAACTTGCGGATGCCGAGCTGAGCCATGATCTCGCGGACTTCCTCAGCAACGAAGAAGAAGTAGTTCACGACGTGCTCGGGCTGGCCGGAGAAGCGCTTCCTGAGCACCGGGTCCTGGGTGGCAACGCCGACCGGACAGGTGTTGAGGTGGCACTTGCGCATCATGATGCAGCCTTCGACGACCAGCGGCGCGGTGGCGAAGCCGAACTCGTCGGCGCCGAGCAGTGCGCCGATGACGACGTCGCGGCCGGTCTTCATCTGGCCGTCGACCTGCACGCGGATGCGGCCGCGCAGGCGGTTCAGCACCAGGGTCTGCTGCGTTTCGGCGAGACCCAGTTCCCACGGCGTGCCGGCGTGTTTGATCGACGACAGTGGCGATGCGCCGGTGCCGCCGTCATAGCCGGCAATAACGACGTGGTCGGCCTTGGCCTTGGACACACCAGCGGCAACGGTACCGACACCGACTTCGGAAACCAGCTTGACCGAGATCGAGGCAACTGGGTTGGCGTTCTTCAGGTCATGGATCAGCTGTGCCAGATCCTCGATCGAGTAGATGTCATGGTGCGGCGGCGGCGAGATCAGGCCGACGCCCGGTACCGAGTGACGCAGGAAGCCGATGTACTCGGACACCTTGTGCCCGGGCAACTGGCCGCCTTCGCCGGGCTTGGCGCCCTGGGCCATCTTGATCTGGATCTGGTCGGCGTTGACCAGGTATTCGGTGGTGACGCCAAATCGGCCGGAAGCGACCTGCTT
>JAUPVD010000186.1 GCA_030917225.1 Pseudomonadota bacterium | reverse complement strand
TGGCCGGGGATATGCAGACGCGGACCGTAGATGGTCTGTTGGCGGTTTGCATTCAGCACGAAATCGACCATCTTAAGGGCCGGGTTTTTGTTGACCATCTGTCCCAACTGAAACAGACCAGAATCAAGTCCAAGCTTGCCAAGCAGGCGCGGATTACGGCGTGAAAGAGTCTGAATGAAGCTGATATTTGCCGGGACGCCGGCTTTTGCGGCGCTGGCGTTGGCCGCCATCCTTGATGCCGGCCATGAAGTGCTGTTGGTGCTCACTCAGCCGGACAGGCCTGCAGGACGAGGGATGTCCCTGCAGTCGTCACCGGTAAAGCAGCTGGTGCAGGCGCGCGGCATACCCGTATTTCAGCCGCTGTCGCTGAAAGACGCGGCTGCACAGGAGATGATTCGCGCGGTCGGAGCAGAGGCGATGGTGGTGGCTGCCTATGGCCTGATTTTGCCGCAGGCGGTACTAGACATGCCCCGCTTCGGCTGTCTTAATATCCACGCCTCGCTGCTACCCCGTTGGCGGGGGGCGGCACCGATCCAGCGGGCCATTCTTGCCGGAGACGCCGAAACCGGTGTTTGCATCATGCAGATGGAAGCGGGGCTCGATACCGGTCCGGTGCTGCTGTCCGGGTCGATTCCCATCGCTGCCGACGATACTGCCGCATCCCTGCACGACAAGCTGGCAATGCTGGGTGGGCAACTGGTCGTCACCGCTTTGGCTGGTCTGCCGATGCCGCAGAAAGCGCAGCCTGCCGAGGGTGTAACCTACGCCGCCAAGATCGATAAGGCCGAAAGCGCGAGTGACTGGGCTCGCGCTGCAGCCGAGATTGACCGGGCGGTCCGCGCCTTCAATCCTTTCCCCGGCGCTTCAACCAGCCTCGATGGATTGGCGGTGAAGATATGGCGCGGCCGGCCGGAGACCGGGAGCGGTAGTCCGGGCCAAATACTGGCGGTTGATCGTGACGGCGTCCTGATTGCCTGCGGTACCGGCGCGTTGCGAGTCACGGAACTGCAAAAGGCTGGCGGTAAACGTTTGTCTGCCGCCCAATTTGTCGCGGGCCACGCGTTGTCTTCCGGTGCGTTTTTCGGGGTGGCCCCCTGAACCCTTGGCTGCCCTACCGGTTTAGTGTTCCACGTGGAACAGATGCCGGTATGAGCAGTTTCTCCAGTAGCAGCGCCAACCGTTTTCCCGCCAGCGCTACTCTTTCCCTGGCGGTTTGAAGCGCCTTCTCGTGGTAGCTGGCGGTCAGGGTCGGAGTCTCTTCATTGAGTCCGCTGTACGCAACGTTTTCGGCCAGTTGCCGACTTTCGTTGATCCACTGCCGGATGGTGCCGGCGGTGGGCGGGTTCTTTTCCAGCGTCATCAACGAGCTGGCAGCAGCCTCAAGACGCTGGCCGCGCAGCCACGGTGGGCCCGGCAGATCATCCCAGTAACTGTGCAGTGTCATGCTGCGACGTCGCGGATGAAAGGGGTTGTCGATCGAAAACGCGTTGCCGCCGTCGTCGCTTTGCCCTTCCTCGTTGTATCGGCTGACGACGTGCAGGGGTTGGTGCATGTCGGCGACCAGATGGATCAGCCAGCTCAGTGAAATGGCCCGTTGGTCGTTGCCGGCAGTGTCGCTACCCACGTTCTCGATGAGGTCGGCGAGGCGGGTGTCCAGCTCGCCGTTGCTGCGCTCGCGCTTGGTGGAGGGGCCAAGCGGGTGATCGACATGGTGCCAGTTGCGGTGCCGTGCCATGTCCGAAAACCCGGGCAATAAAGGTGTTTCGGCTTCGTCTGCATCGTGGAAGCGCTTGTCGCGTTTGATGTCATCCGGCCAGGTACTGGCCTCGAGGAAGGCGGCGTAAGCGGGGTCCAGGGTGCTGGAGCGTTTCAGCCAGACGGCATGGTCCGGGTGGTTGGCAAGCACCTTGCCGACCCCCTCTCTCAATGGCTGACTCATCAGGCGCCACGCGATGGCGGCCGATAGTCGGTGCCCGGCGGCGTTCCAGGCTGCGGCAGGCTGACTGGCCGTGAGCAGCCCGACAATCAGTACCAGGCAAGCGGGTGAAAGTTGCCGGCCCATCAGCCTGGCTGGCTGTGGCGGTCGAGGTCAATGTCGTGCGTCGACACCGGATCTTCCAGTGGTTCCAGGTGCGTCAGCACCGAAGCATGTGGTACGGCACGACGGATGTCAGCTTCTAACGCTTCCAACAAGTCATGGCCGCGCTGCACCGACCAGGCGCCAGGCACGAGCACGTGAACCGTTACGAATGAGCGGGCGCCTGCCTGGCGTGTTCGCAGGGCGTGGTAGTCGATGCCCTTGCTGCGGTAGGCCTCCAGTGCGGCAACGACAGCCGCCTGCTGGTCGGAAGGGAGCGCTTCGTCCATCAGGCCGGAGGCGGATCGGCGGAGCAACTGCCAGCCGGTCCAGACGATATTGGCGGCAACCGCCAGGGCCAATGCCGGGTCGAGCCACAGCCAGCCGGTCAACGCAACCGCACCGACACCAACGATGACGCCGGCAGAAGTCCAGACGTCCGTCAGCAAATGGTGGGCTTCGGCTTCGAGCGTGATCGAGCGGTGCTCGCGACCGGCGGCCAGAAGTACACGGGCGGTCAGCAGGTTGATGACCGAGGCGACAAAGGAAACCACCAGGCCCACACCTACCTGTTCCAGCGGATGCGGGTGCAGCAGGCGGTCGATGGCTGCCGCCGCGATGCCGATAGCAGCGACAAGAATCAGGAAACCTTCGAAACCGCTGGCGAAGTATTCCGCCTTGCCATGGCCGTGGCTGTGATTGTCGTCCGGCGGCAAAGCAGCCAGCGTCAGCATGGCCAGTGCCATCAAGGCGCCGGCAAGGTTAACCCCTGACTCCAGTGCATCCGAAAGCAGCCCGACCGACCCGGTCAGCCACCACGCGACCGTCTTGAGCGCGATGGTGCTCAAGGCCGCGGCGATGGACAGCCAGGCGAAGCGTTTTAGTGTTGCCGGAACCATATTGCTATTATGCCGGAAGGCTGTTGTAGCCATGCTACACTTTGACAATCATCTTTGGCCTGTCGTCGTTTGCATACCACATCCCTGCCCCCCGATTCTCTGGCCTACGCATTGCTGCTGGCGGCGCGGGCGGTGGCTGCCGTGTTTTCGGGCAAAAGTCTGTCCGAGGCGCTTGCAGCTCACGCCGGCGAGCTGCCGCCGACGCGTGCTTCGGCTCAGGATCTGGCCTACGGCGCTTTGCGCCGTTACGGCTTCGGCGATGCCATTCTGTCCGCTCTTCTGGCGCGACCGCTGGCAGCACCGGAAATTCGGGCGCTCTTGCTATGCGCCCTCTATCGACTGGAAACACGACCGGACGCAGCCCATACGGTTGTCGACCAGACAGTAGAAGCGGCCGGGCAGATCGCTCACGGCAACTTTCGCGGGCTGGTTAATGGTGTCTTGCGCAACTATCTGCGCCAGCAAGCGGTGCTGATCCCGGGGCTTGCTGGCGACGAAGCAATCTACCGGCATCCGGCTTGGTGGGTGGACCGCTTGCGTCATGCGTATCCGGATCGCTGGGTACAGATCGTCGAGGCCGGTAACGGCCAGCCGTCGATGACCTTACGGGTGAATCAGCGGCGCGGCAGTCGCGACGCCTACCTGCAGAAGCTTGTAGATGCAGGCATAAGCGCTTCTCCCGTGGGCCAGTCCGGCATCCTGCTCGCTCAGCCGCAGCCGGTCGATGCGCTGCCCGGCTTCTTCGATGGGTTGGTGTCGGTGCAGGATTGCGGCGCACAGCGCGCAGCCGAACTGCTTGATGTTTCCGACGGCCAGCGGGTGCTGGATGCCTGTGCCGCACCGGGCGGCAAGGCTGCCCATTTGCTTGAACTAGCCGACCTGAAGCTGACGGCGCTTGAGGTCGATGCCCGGCGCAGTCGCCGCATCGATGAAAACCTGGCGCGGCTTGGCCTGGCGTCAAAGATCAAGATTACCGATTGTCGCCAGGTGAAGAGATGGTGGGATGGCATCCCCTTCGACCGCATCCTGGCCGATGTCCCCTGCTCTGCGTCTGGCGTCGTACGTCGGCATCCCGACAGCAAATGGCTGCGGCGCGAAAACGATATTGGTGGTTTCATTCGTGTGCAGCGGCAGATTCTCGAGGCCTTGTGGCCGACGCTGGTGCCCGGAGGTAAATTGCTCTACGCCACCTGCTCGGTCTTTCCAGAGGAAAACAACCGGCAGGTTGCCGCCTTTGTTGCCGCGAGGCCGGAGGCAGCGCTACTGGTCGAGGAACAACTGTTGCCGCAGGAAGATCATGACGGCTTCTACTATGCGCTGCTGCAGAAAACCGGCTGAGTCTCTCGTCGCGTTGTTGCTGACGCTATTCGTCGCGCTGACGGCAATGCCCGCAGTCGCAGCGGACATCGACATGCGCAACATCCAATTGGTTGCCAACGACGAAGGTGGCTTTACTCTGGCAGCCGATTTCGCGATCGATTTCAGCCCGCGTCTTGAAGAAGCGGTGAGCAAGGGGCTGGCATTGCACTTTCTCGCCGAATTTGAACTGAGCCGCCCACGTTGGTACTGGTTTGACGAAAAGGTGGTCAAGGTCAGCCAGACCTGGCGCCTGACTTACCATGCCCTGACTCGCCAATACCGCCTGTCCACCGGCGCGCTGCACCAGAGTTTTGCCAGTCTGGATGAAGCACTGCGCGTGCTGTCCCGTCTGCGCAACTGGGCCGTGATCGAACGGGATCGGGTTGCTCCTGGCGAAAGCTTTGAGGCTGCGCTGCGTTTCCGCCTCGACATGACGCAACTGCCCAAACCCTTCCAGCTTGAAGCCCTGTCGAACCGGGATTGGGTGTTGGGCTCGGATTGGAAACGCTGGGCGTTTGTCGTGCCGCCATTGCCGCCATTGCCACCCTTGCCACCTGTCTCGGTCCCGGCCACTGCAACGGGGGCGGCTGAAGCGAAATGAAAGTCCTCCTCATTGTCGCCGCCGCCATCGGCGCCATCCTTCTTTTCCTGCTCGCTTCAGCAAGTGCCAACACGGCACTTTTCGCGCGCCACTACCCCTGGCTGATCGGGCTCAACGTCATTGTTGCCCTGGCCCTGCTTTCACTTGTCGGCTGGCAGCTGCGCCAGTTGTGGCAGGAGCATCGCCAGAAAGTCTTCGGTTCCCGCCTGAAGTTGCGGCTGATGTTCCTCTTTGGCTTGATGGCGGTGCTGCCCGGTACGCTGATCTATGGCGTCTCGGTGCAATTCCTGACCAAGAGTATCGAAAGCTGGTTCGACGTGCGTGTCGAAAAAGCGCTGGAATCCGGCCTTGCCCTGGGTCGCAGTGCCCTTGACGCACAACTCGCCGACCTCATGGACAAGGCCCAGGGCACCGCTCTTGAACTTGCCGATTACGCCGATGCGCAGCACCGTGCCCAGTTGAACCGTCTGCGCGAACAGACGGTTTCCGAAACAGTGATGCTCTTCTCCCAGTCCGGCCAGTTGCTCGGTAGCGCGACCAGTGGCCTGGGCGTGCAGATGCCGCCGCCGCCCTCGACGACCCAGTTGCAGCAGGCGCGTGCCGGCCGCGGGGTTGGATCAATCGAAGGGGAAGCTGACCGTCTCTATCTGCGGGTGCTGGTACCGGTGGTCATGCGGGGGCTTGGCACCGAATCACGGCTGTTGCAGATGACACACTCGGTACCGACCGGGGTGGCCCAGAATGCCGAAGCCGTTCAGGAAGTCTATCGCGACTATCAGGAGCTATCCCTGGCGCGCGGCGGGCTGACGCAGATCTATGCGTTGACGCTGACGCTGACCGTGCTGCTCTCGTTGTTTGCCGCATTCGCCCTGGCCTTTGTCATGGCGCGGCGCCTTTCCGCACCCCTGTCGATTCTCGCCGAGGGCACGCAGGCGGTTGCGGCCGGCGACTTCACGCCGCGGCAGGCGATCTACAGCCGCGATGAACTCGGCGTTCTCACCCAGTCCTTCAGTCAGATGACGCGCCAGCTCGACGAGGCCCGCAAGGAGGCTGAGCGACATCGTGCCGAAGTCGAGTCTGGCCGTGCCTATCTGGAATCCATTCTCGCCAACCTGTCTGCGGGGGTGCTCGTTTTCGATCGCGATTTTCGCCTGCGTAACGTGAATGAAGGCGCACTGAACATTCTCGAAGATGGGTTTACCGGTCTTATTTCCGAACTGGTCGATGCCTGGCCGCGCCAGCAGGTGCTCGGTCAGGCCATTCGCGCCGGCTTTGCCGGGCGTGGCGGCGAGTGGCACAGCCAGATCGAACTGGAGCGGACAAACGGTATGCCGCAAGTCCTTCTGCTGCGGGGCTCGAAGTTGCCCGAAGCGAGTGGCGGCGGCTATGTCGTGGTTTTCGATGACGTGACCCGCCTGATCGCGGCGCAGCGCAGCGCAGCGTGGGGCGAGGTTGCCCGACGACTGGCGCACGAGATCAAGAATCCGCTGACCCCCATCCAGCTTTCCGCCGAACGACTGCAGATGAAACTGGCGGACAAGCTGCTCGATGGCGAGGTCGAGTTCCTCAATCGCAGCACGCAAACCATCATCAATCAGGTGCAGGCGATGAAGCGCATGGTCGACGATTTCCGTGACTACGCCCGTATGCCGGCGCCGGAAGTGGCGCCGCTGGATATCAACGGCCTGGTTGATGAAGTCCTTGGTCTCTACGAAACGTCCCACGCCACGGTCGACGTCAGGCTTGACCCTGATCTTCCGCCGGTGCTGGGCGATGCCACGCAGATGCGCCAGATCGTCCACAACCTGTTGCGCAACGCCGAAGATGCGCAGGAAGGCAAGGACGGCGCTTCCATCGAAATTTCTACCCGTCGCATTGGCGAGCGTGCCGAGTTGTGCGTTGCCGATGCTGGCCCCGGTTTCCCGCCGGAAATCATGGCCCGGGTCTTCGAGCCCTATGTCACCACCAAGGCGAAGGGAACCGGGCTGGGCCTGGCCATCGTCAAGAAAATTGTAGACGAACACTACGGCAGCATTGATATCACTAACCGACAACCGGGAGGGGCGCAGGTCTGCATTCGTCTGCCGCTGGCACCGGAGGAGCGCGCAGCAAATGGCACAGATACTGGTCGTTGACGATGAAATCGGCATTCGGGAGCTGCTTTCCGAAATTCTGGCGGACGAGGGGCATTCAGTCTGGCTGGCGGAAAACGCGACGGCGGCGCGCAAGGTCCGCAGCGAAAAGCGACCGGATCTTGTGCTGCTCGATATCTGGATGCCGGACACCGACGGCATCTCGCTGCTCAAGGAATGGTCAGCGGGCGGTTTGCTGACCATGCCGGTGGTGATGATGTCCGGGCATGGCACCATCGACACTGCCGTCGAGGCCACGCGCATCGGTGCCGCCGATTTCCTTGAGAAACCGATTGCCCTGCAGAAGCTGCTGGCCACTGTCAAAAAGGCGCTGAAGCATGAAATCGCCCCGGCCAAGGCGCCACTGACGCTGGAGGCTTTCACGCGCTCACCCTTGATCAAGGACTTGCGCAAGCGCCTCGAGCAGGCGGCTGCCAAAACCTCGGTACTGATGCTCAAGTCCGCTTCCAGCGCGATTGCCGAGCTGTGTGCGCGCTCACTTCAGGCGCCGCATGCGCCGTGGCTCGATCTGGCTTCTGCCAGCGGTCCGCTGACGCAGGAGATGCTTCAGAAAGCGTCGGGCGGCATTCTGTTTGCCGCTGACCTGGCCGCGCTGGGCAAGCTGCAGCAGATGAATCTGGCGTTTGCGCTGGAAAGGCTTGAAAAAAACAATGTGATGTTGATCTGCGGCACCACCAAGACAGTGCAAGCCCTGGCGGAAGGGGGCTGGGATGCCGCCCTGCTCGCCCGCGTAGCCGAGGTCTGGCTGGCGCTGCCGCAACTGTCGGCGCACGCCGACGAAATTCCCGAGATTGCCGCGCTGCTGCTGACCCATCTCGCCGAGCGGGGCGAGGTGCCACCGCGTCGTTTCGCCGTGGGAGCGCTGAACGCCATGCGCATGCACCGCTGGCAGGGCGACTGGCCGGAACTGCAGGCGGCAGTGAAAAACCTCGCGCTGACGGCGCTGGATGAAGAAATCCTGGCTGAAGATGTGGCCCGACTCCTGCAGACCGAACTCAGCGAAACCAGCGATGCGCCTTCCCTGCTGCCCTTTTTCGAGCAGCCGCTGCGCGAGGCCCGGGATACGTTCGAACGCCTGTATTTCGAACATCAGCTACGGATGGAGAACGGCAACATGACGCGCGTTGCCGAAAAATCGGGGCTGGAACGCACGCACCTGTACCGCAAGCTGAAGCAACTTGGCATTCAGATCGGCAAGCGCGCCGAGGAGTAAATTCATGAGTGGCTTCGGCGTATCCAGTACGCAGGAGCTCACTCCGTAGGGGGCGGAACATGAAGATCATCATTCTGGGTGCCGGACAGGTCGGCGCCAGTGTTGCCGAAAGCCTGGTGTCGGAAGAGAACGACATCACCATCGTCGATACCGATTCGGCGCGGTTGGCGCATCTGCAGGACCGGCTCGACCTGCGCGCAGTCGTGGGCAACGCAGCCTGGCCGTCGGTGTTGCGCGATGCCGGCGCGGATGACGCCGATTTGCTCATTGCTGTCACTCAGAGCGACCAGACCAACCTCGTCGCCTGCAAGGTGGCGAAGTCGATATTCAATCTGCCGACGCGCATCGCTCGCCTGCGTTCCGGCGATTTTCTCAGCAACGAAGCGCTCCTTTCCGAGGAAAATTTCGCAGTCGATTTCGCCCTGTGCCCTGAAGAAATCGTTACCGACTACATCGCCAAGCTGGTCGAATTCCCGGAGGCATTGCAGGTCGTGGAGTTCGCCGGTGGTCGTGTCACGCTGGTCGGCGTGCGTGCCTACGAGGGGGGCTTGCTTGTCGGCAAGCCGATCAGTTCGATGCGCGAGCACTTTCCAATCGGCATTGAGGCGCGTATCCCGGCTATCTTCAGGAACGGGCAGCCGCTCACGCCGGATGGCGATACCTTGATCGAGAACGGCGACGAGGTTTTCCTGCTGGCTGCGACCGAAGTTGTCCGCCCCGCCCTGCGCGAATTACGGCGGATGCAGAGACCCGTTCAGCGGCTGATGCTGGCGGGCGGCGGAAATATCGGTCAGCGGGTGGCCGCCCGCTTGCAGAAGCGCTACGAGGTCAAGATCATCGAGCAGTCGCCGGTTCGTGCCGAGCATCTGGCCAGCGTCCTTACGAACACGCTGGTGCTGGCCGGCGACGCCACCGACGAAGAGTTGCTGGAGCAGGAAAACATTGCCGAGATGGACATGTTCCTGTCGCTGACCAACGACGACGAAGACAACATCATGGCCGCGACGCTGGCCAAGCGCCTGGGATGCAAACGCGTGGTCGCGCTGATCAACCGCCGTGCCTATGCCGATATGGTGCAGGGAGGGCCCATCGATATCGGCCTGTCGCCGGCGCAGATTTCGATCGGCACGCTGCTGGCGCATGTCCGCCGCGGCGATGTGGCCGGGGTGCACAGCCTCCGTCGCGGTGCTGCCGAGGCGCTGGAACTCGTTGCGCATGGTGACACCAAGACCTCCAAGGTCGTTGGCAAGACCGTCGGCGAAATCGACTGGCCCAAGGGCGTCACCGTCGCAGCCATCGTCAGGCACCTGGATCAGCAGCAGATCATCGGTGTTTCCGATGAAGGTACCAGCATCCGTCGCTACGGAGAGGTGGTGATTGCGCACCACGACACGCTGATCGAACCCGAGGATCATGTGATCGTCTTCTGTGTCAGGAAGAAGCTGGTGCGCCGCGTCGAAAAGCTGTTCCAGGTCGGTTTCGGCTTCCTGTGAGGGCTGGCGTGTGACCCGTTACGCTCCCGTTCTGCGCGCGCTCGGCATGATCATCATGCTCTTCGGGCTGACCATGCTCATTCCGCTTGTCTGGTCATGGCATAACGCTGACGGTGCGCTGACGGCCTATGACGAAGCCTTCGGCCTGACCTTTCTCTCCGGCTTCTTTCTCTGGTACCGGACGCGCTACGAAAAACGCGAACTGCAGGTGCGCGATGGTTTCCTGATGGTTGTGCTGGTGTGGACGCTACTACCCGCCTTCGCCACGCTGCCGTTGATGTTGCAGCTGAAGATGAGCTTTACCGACGCTTATTTCGAGGGTATGTCCGGGTTGACAACGACCGGTTCAACCGTCCTCTCCGGGCTGGATACCCTGCCCGAATCGATCAACCTGTGGCGCCACCTTCTCGTATGGTTGGGTGGCATGGGGCTGATCGTGCTTGCCGTTGCTGTGCTGCCGCTGCTCGGCATCGGCGGTCGCGCCATGTTCAAGGCGGAAACGCCGGGTCCGATGAAAGACTCAAAAATGACGCCGCGCATCGCCCAGACGGCCAAGGGGCTGTGGGGGGTCTATTTCGGCGTGACGCTGGCTTGCGTGTTTGCTTACCACTGGGGCGGCATGAGCTGGTTCGATGCCATCTGCCATACTTTCTCGACCATGGGGCTGGGCGGATTTTCCACGCACGACGCCAGCTTCGGCCATTTCAATTCGCCGGTGCTCGAAGGCGTGGCTGCCGTCTTCATGCTCATCGCCGGCATGAACTTCGCGACGCTTTATCTGGCACTCGCCCACCGCTCGCCCATGCCCTACGTGCGCGATCCAGAAGCGCCGTGGTTTCTGGCAGTGACCCTGGGCTGCGTCCTGCTCATTGCGTACTACCTGTGGGCCAACGGCGTATACGAAACCGAGGCCGAAGCACTGCGTCACGCCCTCTTCAACGTTGTCTCGATTGCCACGACAACCGGTTATGCCAGTGTCGACTATGCGCTGTGGCCGATGTTTGCGCCGCTGTGGATGCTCTTCCTCTGCAGCTTTGCCACCAGCGCCGGTTCCACCGGAGGTGGCATCAAGATGATACGGGCGCTGCTCCTCTACAAGCAGTTCTATCGCGAACTGGTACGGGCCATGCATCCGGCTGCCGTCTATAACGTCCGGGTCGCCGGTCAGGTGATGCCGCAGAACATCCTCTTTGCGGCGCTCTCCTTTGGTTTTGTCTACATGGTGAGCATCGTGTCGATGACGCTGCTGATGTCCTTCTCCGGGCTGGACATCGTTTCCGCCTTCACCGCGATCGTTGCCAGCATCAATAACACCGGCCCCGGTCTTGGCGTTGTTGGCCCGTCAACCACCTACGAGGTGCTCACCGATTTCCAGACCTGGGTGTGTACCTTTGCCATGCTGCTCGGCCGGCT
>JAUPVD010000185.1 GCA_030917225.1 Pseudomonadota bacterium | reverse complement strand
GCACATGATGACATTTTCGTGCCGCACGCCCATCGACTTGATCAACGATGTACACGCGATGGCGGCGGCGCCGGCGCCGTTGACGACCACCATGACCGTCGCAAGGTCGCGCCCTGTCAGATAACAGGCGTTGATCAGGCCGGCGGCGGTGATAATCGCGGTGCCATGCTGGTCGTCATGGAACACCGGAATGTTCATGCGCTCGCGCAACTGCTGCTCGATCTCGAAGCACTCCGGCGCCTTGATGTCCTCGAGGTTGATGCCGCCCAGCGTCGGCTCCATCGAGGCGATGATGTCGATCAGCTTGTCCGGGTCATTCTCGGCCAGTTCGATGTCAAACACATCGATGCCGGCGAATTTCTTGAACAGGCAGCCCTTGCCTTCCATCACCGGCTTCGAGGCCAGCGGGCCGATGTTGCCGAGGCCAAGCACAGCCGTGCCGTTGGTGACGACGCCGACGAGGTTGGCGCGCGAGGTATAGAGACTGGCGTTGGCCGGATCCTCGACGATGGCGTCGCAGGCGTAGGCGACGCCCGGCGAGTAGGCCAGCGCGAGGTCGCGCTGGTTGGTCATGCCCGTGGTCGGGCGCAACGAGATTTTGCCGGGAGTGGGGTACTGGTGATACTCGAGTGCGGCTTCGCGCAGGTCCTTTTCCATCTTGGCCTCTTCTGTTTGTTTTGGCGGCGGAGCCGAAATAGACCGCGCCGGATTTGCAAAAGAGGTGCACTTTACCCCTTGCCGGGGAACGATGCCAATTGTGGTTTTACGCAGCAAAGCAAGTCCCTCGGATCATGGCCCAAGCCTTGTCCTGCAAAGCCTGGCGAGGAATACACCCGAATATTTGTCAGTCAACCGAATGAATGCACAATAGGTGCCGAATCGGGATATTTGCCAACAACCGGAGCGGCGCCTTTCAAACAGCGAACATTCAGTGCCCACCGGGGGCCGCGACAATATGTCGCAGGCTCGATACCAGGGTTTGCCAATAAAATGGAAGCATTCAAAAGCGCATCACCCAGACAATCTCCCGGGAGATTCAAATGCACCCACAGCACAAGCAAACAGAGGATAACGAGTTCCCCGCCCTGCTCGTCGGTACCGGGCTCGCGCTGGCCTCCCTGATTCTCGTACCGGCTCTGGCCCAGCGCGTCGGCTTGGGCGCCAGCGTCACCATTGCCCTGCGCGGCCTACTGATGCGTGCGGCCAACCGCGCCTGATCGGCGCGCTTTTGACATCGCTCAAGCCGGCACCTCCGCCGGCCATGCCACAATTGGCCGGTCTGGTTCGGTACTCATCCGGAATCGACGGCAAACATGACCGCCCACACCTCCCCGCTCGCTTTCACTACCCGCCTGTTGCTCGCCAGCTGCGCCGCCATCCTGCTGGCCAGTTGTTCCCCGGCACCTGACGCTCGCCCCGGCAAGCCGACCGGCGGCGATTTTGTTCTGCAAGGCCCGAAGGGCGCCGTCGATACCAAGGCTTTCCGCGGCAAGCTGCTGCTGATCTATTTCGGCTATGTGAACTGCCCGGACATCTGCCCGGCCTCACTGGCCGTGATGAACCAGGTCATCAACACCCTGCCGCCCGAGTCGCGGGCAAAGATCCAGCCGATCCTGATCTCGGTTGACCCGGCACGTGACACGCCGGACAAGCTGGCGAGCTATACCGCCTATTTTCACCCTGAGCTGATCGGCGTTACCGGCACACCAGAGCAGATTGCAGCGGCCGCCAATGCCTTCGGCGCGGGTTACGTGAAGCAGGAAACACGCGCCGATGGCAGCTATGCGGTCGACCATTGCGCCAACACCTATGTCGTCAACAAGAATGGCAAGCTGGTAGCAACCGTACCCATCGGCATGCCGGCCGACGAAGTGGCCGCCATCGTCCGACAGCATCTCTGACGCCGCGCATGAACCTACGCCCATCCACTCTGGCCGGCATTGCGCTTGTCGCACTCCTGCTGGCAGCACTGGCCACACTGATCGATGCCCAGCGCCTTGGCGCCACGCGCATGGCCTCGCTGACAGCCAGGACGGCGCTGGTTGCCCGGCTGGAACTGACCGACCTCAGCCTGTTCACCGAGGCCCGCTACACCCGCCATCGTGCTCTTGCCGATCTCCATTCACCGTTCCAGGACCATCCCTTCAGCCTGGAGCACTTTCCTTCCGGCAGCCTGCTGCCGCCGCCAACCCACCTGACACAGGCTCGTCATGAAGCTCTGGATCGCGAAGCAGCGCTACCTCGCTGATTTCACGCTGGCCTCGCTGGCGCGACGCAAGACGAAGAACCTCGGCCTGCTGCTGGTGTTCTCGCTGCTGGTATTCGTGCTGGCCTCGGTGATGCTGTTTACCTCGGCACTCCGGCACGAAGCGACGCAAGTGCTCGCCAGCTCACCGGAAGTGATCCTGCAGCGCATGGTCGCCGGCCGGCACGACCTGATCCCGCCCGGCTACATCGAGCGCATCGGCCGCATCCGCGGCGTGCAGAAAACGGCCGGTCGCCTCTGGGGCTACTACTATGACCCGGTGGTCAAAGCCAACTACACTTTCCTCGGCCTCACCGAGGATGCGCCAGCCAGCGGGCAAATCAAGGTCGGCAACGGACTGGCGCGCTACCGTGGCGTACAGGCCGGCAACGTACTGTCGTTCCGCTCCTATTCCGGCAAGCTGTTTTCATTCACCGTCGACGCCGTACTGCCGGCTGACAGCGAGTTGATCAGCGCCGATCTGGTGCTGCTCGCCGAAGCCGATTTCCGTGCCTTCTTCGACTACCCGGCGGCGCACTGGACCGACATCACGCTCTCGGTTGCCAACCCGCAGGAGGTGCGCACCGTCGCCCAGAAGCTGGCCAACGCGCTGCCGGATTCGCGACCGATCCTGCGCGACGAGGTGCTACGCACCTACCAGTCGATCTTCGACTGGCGCGAGGGCATCGTGCTGGCGCTGCTCTCGGCGGCCATCCTCGCCTTCGCCATCCTCGCCTGGGACAAGGCCTCCGGCCTCTCCGCCGAGGAGAAGCGCGAGATCGGCATCCTCAAGGCGATCGGCTGGGAAACCGGCGACGTCATCCGCATGAAGCTCTGGGAAGGCCTGCTCATCTCGCTCACTGCCTTCCTCGCCGGCTACGTTGCTGCCTACGTGCATGTCTTCCATTTCTCGGCAGCGCTGTTCGAGCCGGTACTGAAGGGCTGGGCAGTGCTCTACCCGCGCTTCACGCTGGCGCCGGTGATCGACGGTTTGCAGATCGCCACGCTGTTCTTCTTCACCGTGCTGCCCTACGCGGTGGCGGTGCTGGTGCCGATCTGGCGCGCATCCGTGACCGACCCGGATGCGGTCATGCGAGCGTAAACCGATGATCGAACTCACCGACATCCACAAGGCCTTCAACGAAGGCCAGCCGAACGAGTACTGGGCGCTGCGCGGCATCGACCGGAATATAGCCGCCGGCCAGGTGACGGCGCTCTCCGGCCCCAGCGGTTCAGGCAAGACTACGCT
>JAUPVD010000184.1 GCA_030917225.1 Pseudomonadota bacterium | reverse complement strand
CTGCGCGGAGTGCCTGATGCGCGTTCAGGATGCTGGCATCGCCGCTGGCGCCTTTGGCCAGAAGTGCCGCCAGCCGCATTTCACCGAGCAAGTCCAGGCGATTGTTGCTGGCGGCGCCATCTGTGCCGAGGCCGATGTTGATGCCGCTGCCGAGCATGGCTGCTATGGGCGCGATGCCGCTGCCGAGCTTGAGATTGGAGCTTGGGCAATGAGCAACCGAAGCACCTTCGGCGGCGAGGAGTGCAATTTCACCAGCGTCGAGGTGTACGGCATGCACCGCGATCAGGTTGGGGGTGATGAGCCCCAGTCGGCGCAGGCGCTCCAGCGGCCGCACCCCATGGATGCGCAGGCTTTCCTCGATTTCCGCCGTAGTTTCGTGCAGGTGGACGTGTACTGGCATGTCCAGCTCGGCGGCCAGTGTGGCGATACGCTCGAAGCTGCGGTCGCTGACGGTATAGGGCGCATGCGGCGCCAGTGCGAAATGCAGCAGCGGTTGGTCGCGCAGCGCGTCGCGCGCAGCGAGGCCCTTGGTCAGATAATCATCGGCATCGGTGGCGTAGGCCGTAGGGAATTCGAGCAGCGCCAGGCCGATCACGGCGCGCATGCCGGAAGTGGCGACCGCCTTGGCTGCCGCTTCCGGAAAGAAATACATATCGTTGAAGCAGGTGATGCCGCCGCGAAGCATTTCGGCGCAGGCGAGCAGGGTGCCGTCATGGACGAAATCGGCGGATACGTGTTTCGCCTCGGCCGGCCAGATGTGTTCCTGCAGCCAGGTCATCAGCGGCGTGTCGTCGGCCAGCCCACGCAACAGTGTCATGGCGGCGTGGCAATGGAGGTTGACCAGGCCGGGCATCAGTACGTGCTTGTCCAGCCGGGTTTCACGTGCAGGAGCGAAGCGCTCGGAGGCTTCCCGTTCGGGCAGGATGGCAACGATCCTGCCTCGGTTCACTGCTATTGCATGATGCTCGAGCACCGTATTTTCCGGCTCGATGGGGATGATCCAGCGGGCCCGGATCAGCAGGTCAATGGTTTCGGTCATGGCGAACAGAGGATAAAAAACCCCGCCGAAGCGGGGTTTTTGAGCAGTTTCGGGTTGGCCCGATTATTTCTTCGGCTCGGCGGTGACGTCGATCGTGAAGCGACGGTGCGGTGCCAGGCATTCGATCAGCTTCTTCTTCGGCAGCTTGTCGTCGCACTTCGGCACGCCGGTGGCCGGCTGTGTCTTGCCAGCACCCATCGTTTCGATCTTGTCGACCGGGACACCCTTCGAGACCAGGTAACCCTTGACGACTTCGGCACGCTTCTCTGAGAGCTTCTGGTTGTACTGCTGCGAGCCGAGGCGGTCGGTGTGGCCAGTGACCAGCATCGTCTTGATCGGGCCGGCATCCTTCAGCTTGGCGATGACTTCGCGGTCGATCGCCGCCTTGCCTTCGGGCTTCAGAATGGCCTTGTCGTAGTCAAAAAGTTCCTTGGCGGCGATGGTGATCGGCTTGGCTGTTATGGGAGCAGCGGCAGCCTTGGCGGCCGGCGGCTCACATTTTTCCTTGGGCAACAGATCCTTGTCGCAGGCGCAGCCGGCGGGATCATTCGCTGCCGCGGCCGGCGTCCAGAAGCCGGTGCGCCAGCAAAGACCGGTGCCGCTTCGGGCGACTTCCGCTCGCTGATCAATGACGTAGACGCGGTCAACCGTCTGTGCCTGGGCCAGAGCCGTCATGGCCATGAGGCCGATGGCTGCTAGCGACTGAGCGATGTATTTGGTTTTCAAAATGACTCCTCCTGAGTTGCCGTTAATGATTTGAGGTTGTCGGCGGTGCTGTGCTCGGGATTTAAACACGAAATTTCGCGCATCTTCAAGCGATTGTCGTTATTTCTTCAGTATGCGGGGTGCCTGCAGTAGGGGCTAGGCAACATGATAGAATCTACGGTTTAGCCAAAACAACAACATAAGCCGCCCTCAAGCGGTGTGTGGACGAGATATGGAACCTACGCAACCTACGCAACAGTTTGCCAAAGAAACCCTGCCGGTCAGCCTCGAAGACGAGATGCGGCGTTCCTACCTCGATTACGCGATGAGCGTGATCGTCGGTCGGGCGCTGCCGGACGTGCGCGACGGCCTGAAGCCGGTGCACCGCCGCGTGCTCTTCGCCATGCACGAGCTGGGCAACGACTGGAACAAGGCCTACAAGAAGTCGGCGCGTATCGTCGGTGACGTGATCGGTAAATACCACCCGCACGGCGACACGGCGGTGTACGACACCATCGTGCGCATGGCGCAGGATTTCTCGCTGCGCTACATGCTGGTCGACGGCCAGGGCAACTTCGGCTCGGTTGACGGCGACAACGCTGCGGCAATGCGTTACACGGAAGTCCGGATGGCCAGGATCGGCCATCAGCTGCTCGAAGATATCGACAAGGAAACCTGCGATTTCGGCCCGAACTACGATGGTTCGGAGCAGGAGCCACTGATCCTGCCGGCGCGTATCCCCAACCTGCTGATCAACGGTTCGGCCGGTATCGCGGTCGGCATGGCGACCAACATCCCGCCGCACAACCTGAACGAAGTGGTGGATGGTTGTCTGTCGCTGCTGGCCAATCCGGAAATGACGATCGATGAACTGATCGACATCATTCCAGCGCCGGATTTCCCGACGGCGGCATTCATTTACGGGGTTTCTGGCGTTCGCGATGGTTATCACACCGGTCGTGGCCGCGTTGTGATGCGTGCACGCACGCACATCGAGGACACGGAAAAGGGCAACAAGCAGGCGATCATCGTCGACGAGCTGCCCTACCAGGTGAACAAGCGCACCCTGCTGGAAAAGGTTGCCGAGCTGGTCAACGAAAAGAAGATCGAAGGCATCTCGAACATCCAGGACGAGTCGGACAAGTCCGGCATGCGCGTGGTCATCGAGCTGAAGCGCGACGTGATGCCCGAGGTGGTGCTGAACAACCTCTACAAGCAGACGCAGCTGCAGGACACCTTCGGCATGAACATGGTGGCGCTGGTCGATGGTCAGCCGCGCCTCCTGAACCTCAAGCAGATGCTGGAGTGCTTCCTCGCCCACCGGCGCGAGGTCATTACCCGCCGCACGGTCTTCGAGCTGCGCAAGGCGCGCGAGAAGGCACATACCCAGGAAGGTCTGGCGGTTGCGCTCGACAACGTCGACGAGATCATTGCCCTGATCAAGGCAGCGCCGACCCCGGCGGATGCCAAGCGTGGCCTGATGGGCCGCCTGTGGGTGTCGCCGACGGTGACCGAGATGCTGGCGCGCGCTGCCATGGATGCGACCCGTCCGGAAGGGCTGGGGATCGAATTCGGTCTTTCCAAGAAGGGCTACCTGCTCTCCGACGCCCAGGCGCAGGCCATCCTCGAACTGCGCCTGCAGCGCCTGACCGGCCTCGAGCGCGACAAGATCGTTGCTGACTACCGCGACCTGCTCGATCGCATCACTGACCTGATGGACATTCTCGATCGCCCAGAGCGCATCACCCAGATCATCGGTGAAGAGCTGAGGGCGGTGAAGGAACAGTTCGGCGACAAGCGTCGTTCCGAGATCGTCACGCACACGCAGGACCTGGGCATCGAAGATCTGATTACGCCGCAGGACATGGTCGTCACCCTGTCGCACACCGGCTACATCAAGTCGCAGCCGCTGACCGACTATCGCGCACAGCGTCGCGGCGGGCGTGGCAAGCAGGCGGCGGCGATCAAGGAAGACGATTTCGTCGACCATCTGTTCGTGGCCAATACGCACGACTACATTCTGTGCTTCTCGAACCGTGGCCGTGTCTACTGGATCAAGGTTTACGAAGTGCCGCAGGGCAGCCGCAACAGCCGTGGCAAGCCGATCGTCAACATGTTCCCGCTGGAAGAAGGCGAGAAGATCAATGCCATCCTGCCGGTGAAGGAATTTGCACAGGACCGCTTCATTTTCATGGCCACCTCGCAGGGTACGGTCAAGAAGACCCCGCTGTCCGAATTTTCGAACCCGCGCAAGGCCGGCATCATCGCCGTCGCGTTGGACGACGAGGATTACCTGATTGGTGCCGAGATCACCAACGGCGAAAACGATATCGTGCTGGTCTCGGATGGCGGTCGTGCGGTGTGGTTCGATGAGGAAGACGTTCGTCCGATGGGCCGTCCGGCGCGCGGTGTGCGCGGCATGAAACTTGGCAAGGGACAGCAGGTGCTGTCCTTGCTGGTGGCCGAAAACGAGCAGCAGACGGTGCTGGTGGCGACCGAGAACGGTTTCGGCAAGCGCACGGCGCTGGCTGATTTCCGCCACTCCGGTCGCGGCACGCAGGGTGTCATGGCGATCAAGGCCAGCGAGCGCAACGGCCGGGTCGTCGCAGCCAAGCTGGTGACCGACGAAGATGAAATCATGCTCATTACTACCGGTGGCGTACTCATTCGCACGCGTGTTTCCGAAATCCGCGAACTTGGCCGCGCCACTCAGGGGGTGACGCTGATCTCGCTGGATAGCGGTGAGAAACTCGCCGGTCTGGAAAAGATCGTCGAGACTGACGACGACACCGAAGAAGCGTAATCGGGAGGGCCGGCATGTCACGCATCTGGAACTTTGCCGCCGGCCCGGCGGTTCTGCCGGCCGAAGTGCTGGAACAGGTCAAGGACGAACTGCTTGACTGGCACGGCGCCGGTTGTGGCGTGATGGAGATGAGCCATCGCGGCAAGGAGTTCACGGCCGTCATTGAGGCGGCCGAGTCCGACCTTCGTGAATTGATGGGCATTCCGGCCAATTACCGGGTGCTCTTCCTGCAGGGTGGAGCG
>JAUPVD010000183.1 GCA_030917225.1 Pseudomonadota bacterium | reverse complement strand
TCTGGCGCAACATGCGTGCGCGGCATGTCTATCGTGCCGACCCGATCGGCGTGTTCAGTTCCGGCGCCCACTGGCTGTCTTCGTTCGCGTTGGGCTGGTTCATCCGCAAGAGCCCGCGCTCGCTGCTCGACAATGATCCGTTGCGGCAATTGCTCACCCGGCGCCTTGATTTCAGCAACATCGACCGCAGTATCGCCAACGGGTCACTGCATGCGGTTTCGATCAGTGCTTCCGGCTATACCAGCGGCCACAGCGTCAGCTTCTTTCAGGCGCGTGCCGAGGTCGAGGCCTGGGCGCGCACGCATCGCTTCGGCAGCCGCGACCGGCTTACCGTCGAACACCTGATGGCCTCGGCGGCGATCCCGTGTGTTTTTCCCGCCATCCGTCTTCATCGCGAATGGTTTGGCGATGGGTCGATGCGGCAACTGGCGCCGGTATCACCGGCGATCCATCTGGGCGCCGAAAAAATTCTCGTCATTGGTGCCGGGCGCATGACCGAAAAGGCCGAGCGCCAACGCGGCGATGCGTACCCGACACTGGCCCAGGTCGCCGGTCATGCCTTGTCGTCGATCTTTCTCGATGGATTGGCGGTGGACATCGAACGCATGCAGCGCATCAACCGCACGCTGTCCATCATTCCGGAAGAGGCGAAGCAGAGTGCTGGCGTTGCCCTGCGGCCGATCGAGACCCTGGTGATCGCACCGTCCGAGCGCCTGGATTTTCTGGCCGCCAAACATGCGCGGGCCTTGCCCCGGTCGGTCCGGATTCTGCTGCGCGGCATCGGTGCCATGAACCGGGCCGGCGGCGCCCTGACCAGTTATCTTCTGTTTGAGCAGCCCTATACCCGAGCACTGATTTCACTGGGTTATCGGGATACTGAAGCACGCGAGGAAGAGGTGCGCGCCTTCCTTGGGATTTGAGGTTTTTTCTCAGGTAGCTACGCTATCTATATATTTTTATTGCGATATTAAGTTCGGCTGCTAAACTGTCGTAAAATCGCTTACCAAAATCTGTCATGGAGGAACGCCGGATGCGGACCAAGTTTCTTTCCGCTCTGACGCTGGGCGTATTCATCAGTGCTGGCCTGCTGGCCACCGATGCCGCCTATGCCGCCAGTACGCAACAAAACAAGACCAAGGCAAAAGCCAAGGCAAAGCCCGTTGCCACCGTACCAGCCAAGCCGCGCAAGGTGTCGGCCACGCCCAGTGAGCAGTGGCAGGCAACGCGTCAGCTTGCCGTGGCGTCGGGCGCAGCGTTCGTCGTCGAGCAGGGTGGTGGCGATCCGATCTACCAGAAGAACGCCGAAGCCGTCGTGCCCATCGCTTCCATCACCAAGCTGATGTCGGCCATGGTGGTGCTCGACTCCGTGCCGAGTCTGCAGGCGCCAATTACGGTTTCCGATGATGATATCGACTACCTGCGTGGTAGCCGTTCACGCCTCAATCCCGGCGCCGAACTCAGTCGTGAAGATGCGCTGCTGATCTCGCTGATGTCCTCCGAGAACCGCGCCACGCACGCGCTGGCCCGTCACTACCCGGGCGGCATGTCGGCCTTTATCGCGGCCATGAATCGCAAGGCAGCTGAACTGGGCATGTTCAATACGCGCTTCGAGGACCCGACCGGTCTGTCGAGCAACAACGTGTCGACGGCCAAGGATCTGGCGCTCATGGTCGCTGCTGCGCATCGTTATCCGCTGATCCGCGAATTCTCGACGACCGGCGATGCCAAGGTCGAAGTCAGCGGCCGCCTCATGGAATACCGCAACACCAATGCGCTGGTGAAAAGCAACGCCTGGGACATCGGCCTGTCGAAGACCGGCTTCATTCATGAAGCGGGCAAGTGCCTGGTGATGCAGGCGCGCGTGGCCGACAAGCCGGTGGTCATCGTGCTGCTCGACTCAGCCGGCAAGATGACGCGCATTGGCGACGCCAATCGCATCAAGCGCTGGATGGAAACGACGCAAGCCAGTTCTGGCAAGAAGGCGCGTACCGTCTAAACCCGCCTTTGCCCAGAAACGAAAAAGCCGCAGCATGCTGCGGCTTTTTTCTTGGTGCGTCCGGTAGGGCGCCTACTTCGCGGGCTTGACGTAGCCGATGGCGTGCGAGATGGCGTCGGCTGTGGATTTCACCAGCGTCACCCATTCCGGCCGGTGGCGATCCACCGGCGCAGACACCGAGAGCCCGGCCACCAGCCGCCCTTCGTCGTCGTGGATCGGCGCGGCAACACACTTCAGGCCAAGCTCTGCCTCCTCGTTGTCGAAGGCAATGGCATGGCGGCGGATCTTGTCCAGTTCCTTTTCCAGCGCCGACAGCGATGTCAGCGAGGCCGGTGTCTTGCCGGGCAGACCGGTGCGCTTGGCGTAGGCCTTCACCTTCTCCGGTCCGTCCTCGGCGAGGAACAGCTTGCCGACCGAGGTCAGATGCAGCGGCGCCCTGCCGCCGACGAGGTAAACCACCCGTACCAGCGAACGGCCGCTGGAAGTCCGCTCGATATAGACGATTTCATCTTCGTGGCGGATACCCAGGTTGATC
>JAUPVD010000182.1 GCA_030917225.1 Pseudomonadota bacterium | reverse complement strand
CGATCGGCCTGTGTGTCGGTTTTACCTCCCAATCGAATTTCTACGAGGCGTTCCGCGAGATCGAGGGCATGACGCCGGGCCAGTACCGCAAGCTCCACGTGAAGGGTGGGGCGCCGAGGTAGCGCCGGAGCAGTGGTAGCTGACTCCTGAACGATCATTCCGGAACAGAAAATTGCTCCGTTTCTATAGAAATGGAGGAATTCAGGTTGGCCGAACTCCAGACTGGGTACTCCAGCAACCCAATCAGGAGATTTCCATGAACGCCTATGTCTTGCTTCTTGCCGAGTCGCTGCTCAGCGTCGCAGCCAGCCTCGTCGTGGTTTATGCCTTATCCCAGCCCCTGATGAAAGTTTTGACACGCATCTGCCCGGACGAACAGGCGGCTTCCTTCTGGCTGAGCTACACGAAGATCATGCTGATACTTGCACCGCTGCTGATGGTGCTGACGGTCGATCTCTTCACCCACTTCAGCAACCCGATTGATACGCTTCGCCTGGCGCTGATTGCTGCAATGGGCGGACTGCTGGTCGGCCTCCGCTCGGTCGGCAAACGTATCGGCCAGTTCGTGAGCGTGCCGCTACGGACAGGAGGAGCGTCATGAGAATCCTGCTCACCGGCGCATCCGGGTTCATCGGCCGCAACCTCCGCGCTGCGCTGCTTGCTGCCGGCCATGAAGTAGTCGCAGCATCCCGCAGCTCAGGCATCGATTTCAGGCAAATGCTCACCGCAGATGACTGGTTGCCGCATCTTGTGGGCACCGATGCGGTGATCAACAGCGTCGGCATCATCGGGGAGTGCGGATCGCAGCGCTTTGACGTGCTGCACACGCACGCACCTGCCGCGCTGTTTCGGGCCTGCGAGCATGCCGGCGTACGCCGTGTGCTGCAGATTTCAGCGCTTGGGGCCGACGATACAGCGTTCTCGCCATACCACCTCAGCAAGAAGGCCGCCGACGACTGCCTGCGCAGTCTCGATCTCGACTGGTTTGTGCTGCGTCCATCACTGATCTACGGCCACGGAGGCAAGAGCGCGGAGTTGTTCATGCGACTCGCCGCGCTGCCGATGATTCCGGTGGTCGGCGACGGTCAGCAGATGCTGCAACCGGTTCATATCAGCGACGTCGTGGCCACTACGATGCAGGCGCTCGTCACGCCGGAGAGCGGCCAGACACTGGATATCGTCGGTACGGAAATAATCTCCTTCGCCGACTGGCTACAAAGGATGCGCGAGGTGCAGGGGCTTCGCCCGGCGCAATTCCTACAGGTGCCGTTTGGACTCTGCATGGCCAGTGCCCGGGTCGGTCGCTATCTCAACCCGATCCTGCAACCGGACAATCTGCGCATGCTGAAAGTCGGCTATCGGGCTGATCCCAAGCCAGTGGAGCGCTTTCTCGGGCGCGCGCTGCTGCGCTCGACGCCGCCGCTGTTCTTTACCGATGCCACCCCATTCGGGAGTACTTCATGACCTACATGACCCTTAAAACGCTGCACATTCTCAGTATGGTGCTGCTGTTCGGCACTGGCCTCGGTAGCGCCTACTACAAGTGGATGGCCGACCGCAGCGGCAATGTCGTGCACATCGCGGTTACCAATCGCCATGTCGTGCTTGCCGACTGGATCTTCACCACGCCGACCGTGATTTTTCAGCCGATCAGCGGCCTGTGGATGGCGTATCTGGCGGGCTTGTCGCTGGCAACGCCGTGGATCGCAGCCAGCCTGTTCCTGTACCTTCTTGCCGGGGCCTGCTGGCTACCAGTGGTGTGGCTGCAGATCCGGATGCAAAAAATCGCCGAAACGGCGCTTGCCACAGGCGCACCTCTTCCCGCCCACTACTGGCGCATGGCGCGCTGGTGGTTCTGGCTCGGCATACCGGCCTTTGCATCGATGGTCGCCGTGGTGGTATTGATGGTGTTCAAGCATCTGCCGGGAGTCGCATCATGAAAAGCCTGATGCAGCAGGCGCTCGGTGCCGACTGGGACAAACTGCCACCTGCCCTGCAAGCGCACTACCGCTTCGGTACGACCACAGACACCGGGAGTATGGACATCGAGTATCCACGGTTCATGCAGCCCGTCTGGAGCATCCTCAGGCTGCTTGGTGCGCTGGTCGATCGGCAAGGGAAGAGCGTAACGACGATCGTCGAGAAGCGCGTGGTCGGCGAACGTCAGGTCTGGCAGCGAACGATCACCTATCCCGATGGGCAGATCGTGCGTTTTGACAGCTTCTGGGTTGCCGCCGGGAATGCGGAGGTGATCGAGTTCGTCAATCCCGTGCTCGGCCTGCAGATGGCCCCCTACGTGGTGGGCGAGAAACTTCGCTACCGAGGGGTCAGCTTCATTGCGAAGCTCGGGCCGGTGACGATTCCGATCCCAGAATGGCTGGTGCTGGGGCACGCCACAATTATTGAGGAGGCTTTGGACGACACCCATTTCGCGATGGATTTTCGGCTGACGCACCCGCTGTTCGGAGAGTTATTCCGTTATTCCGGCAAGTTCGAGGCAGCATCGCGTTGAGCGATTTTCGGTTTCCCGGCATGAGCTGCCGGGAAACCGAGTGGAGATGGGGTATCAGCCGCTGTTGCGCAATCCCGCCGCGACGCCGTTGATCGACAGGTGAATGCCGCGGCGCACGCGCTCGTCGGAATCTCCGGCCCGGTGCCGGCGCAGCAACTCGACCTGCAGGTGGTTGAGCGGGTCCATGTAGGGGAAGCGGTTGCGGATCGAGCGCTTGAGCAGCGGGTTGTCGGCCAGCAGTTCTTCCTGCTCCTCTATGGCCAGCAGGTGCTTTCTGGTCAGTTCCCATTCGGCACGGATGCGGCCGAAGACCGCGTCGCGCAGCGCCGGGTCGCTGACCAGCTCGGCATAGCGCGAAGCGATGCCGAGATCGGACTTGGCCAGCACCATGTCCATGTTCGAGAGCAGGGTGCGGAAGAAGGGCCAGCGCTGGTACATGCGGCGCAGCGTGTCGATACCGCCAGGGTTGCGTTGCAGCCAAGTATCCACTGCGCTGCCAAAGCCATACCAGCCCGGCAGCATCAGGCGGCACTGCGCCCAGCTGAACACCCACGGGATCGCGCGCAGGTCTTCGATGCGGTCGGATGGTTTGCGCGAGGCCGGGCGGCTGCCGATGTTCAACTGCGCGATCTCGGAGACCACCGTCGATTCGCGGAAATAGGTGGTGAAGCCATCGGTTTCATAGACCAGCCCGCGGTAGGCCTTGAATGCCAGCTCCGAGAGCGTGTCCATGACAGCGCGGAAGGCCTGCGGTTCGGCTTCTTGTTCCAGGTCGAGCAGGGTCGCTTCCAGTGTGGCGGCGGCGAGGATTTCGAGGTTGCGGCGGCCGACTTCCGGGTTCGCATATTTCGAGGCGATGACTTCGCCCTGTTCGGTGATGCGGATCTGCCCGGAAACGGCGCCGGCTGGCTGCGCGAGGATGGCCTGGTAGCTTGGGCCGCCGCCACGGCCGACCGAGCCGCCGCGGCCATGGAACAGGCGCAGGCGAACCTGGTGTTTCCTGAACACCTCGGTCAGTTCGACTTCGGCCTTGTACAGTTCCCAGCCCGAGGTCAGGAAGCCGCCGTCCTTGTTGCTGTCGGAGTAGCCGAGCATGACCTCGTGCTCGTCGCCGCGCGAAGCGACCAGTGCCCGGTAGGCAGGCAGGCCGAAGATGCGGTCCATGACGCCGGCGCTGTTCTGCAAGTCGCCGATGGTTTCGAACAGCGGGATGATGTTCATCGCCAACGCCGGTGGTTTCCCGGGGTGCAGCAGCCCGGCTTCTTTCAGCAGCAGCGCTACTTCGAGCAGGTCGGAGACGCCGTCGGCCTTGGAGATGATGCAGTTCGGCAATGCGGCTGCGCCGTAGCGCTGGCGCAGTTCGCGGGCAGCGAAGAAAATCGCCAGTTCGCCGGTGGCTTCCTCGGAGTAGGCCAGGTGTGGCGAATACAGCGGCCGCAGGCTGGCGATCTCGGTCAGCAGCAGGCCGATGCGCGCCTCTTCCGGCAACTTCTCGTAGGCCATGCAGACGCCGGCACGAGCCAGCAGTTCGCCGACCGTGCGTTCATGCACGTCCGAGTTCTGGCGCAGGTCGATCGGCGCCAGATGGAAGCCGAAGACCTCCACGGCACGTACCAGCCGGCGCAGGCGGCCGCCGACGAGTAGCGCGGCGCCGTGGGCCTGCAGCGAAGCGGCGAGCACGCGCAGGTCGGCAGCCAGTTCTTCGGCTGAGGCATAGGGCTGGGCATCGGCGATGGCGTGGCGGGTGGCCTGATGCTGGTCGAGCGCAACGGCAGTCGCCGCCAGTCGGGCATAGATGCCGGTCAGCGCGCGGCGGTAGGGTTCGTCGGCACGGTGCGGCGAAGCATCGGGCGAGCGTGCTGCCAGTGCTTCCAGTTCCGGCGAAACGGTGGCCAGCAGTTGCGAAAGCGGCAGTTCGCCGCCGAGGGTATGCAGCTCGCCGAGGTAGAACTCCAGCGCGGCCGTCGATTGCAGACGCATGCCGGCGCGCAGGATGTCGGCGGTGACGAAGGGGTTGCCATCGCGGTCGCCGCCGATCCAGCTGCCGATGCGGAAGAAAGGCGGCAGCGACCAGTCACCATGTTCGGGGAAGGCCGCGGCCAGCTGGTCTTCCAACTGGCCATAGAGGCGCGGCAGTTCGGCGAAAAAGGTTTCGTCGTAATAGCTGATGCCGTTGCGGATTTCGTCGACCACTGCCAGCCGGTTGGGGCGCAGCATGCGTGTCCGCCACAGCGTCAGCACGGCGCGGCGCAGCGCCAGGTCGGTTTCCTCGGTTTCTTCCGGCGTCAGCGCCATACGGTCGCGCTTGTCGAGCAGGCCGGCCACTTCGTGCTGGCACTGCAGGATGCTCTTGCGGCTGACTTCGGTCGGGTGCGCGGTCAGCACCGGCGAAACAAGGGCGATGTCGAGCACCTGACGTACAGCTTCAGGCTTGATGCCGGCGGCCTTGATGCGTTCCAGCGCATGCACCAGGCTGCCTTCGCGCGGCTTCGAACCGGCCAGGTCGTGGGCGCGGCGGCGGCGGATGTGGTGCTGGTCCTCGGCGATATTGGCCAGATGCAGAAAGTAGGAAAAAGCGCGGACCACGGCAATCATCGTCTCGCGCGGCAGCTCGTTGAGAATCTGTTCCAGCGCTTTGCGGGCGGCGGGGTCCAGATCGCGGTCGAAGCGGACCGAGGTCTGGCGGATGTTCTCGACCACCGCGAAAACGGCATCGCCTTCCTGCTCGCGCACGGTGTCGCCGAGCAGGCGGCCGAGCAGGCGGATATCGTCGCGGAGGGGGAGGTCTTTTTCCTGGTTATCGGTCACGATGTTGGGCCTCGGAAATGAACATGGCTGCAGTCGAGTGCAGCCATGGCTTAATCAAAAATGCTTCGGCGGTAACGTCGTCACCCCGGCCCTTCGACAAGCTCAGGACAGGCCGGGCTTTGCCCGAGCCGGGGTCCAGCAGCAAGCGCTGTTGCATGCTTGGCGGCTGATCTGGATTCCGGCGTTCGCCGGAATGACGGGGTATCTGTTCAGCGTCGATTCTGACGTTCGGCGAGCAGATCGCGCAAGCTTTTTGCAGCTGGCTTCAGCGGTGTTCGCGTCACCGTCCAGCCGGCCTGATTGCTTGGCGTCAGGAAACGGAAGCGGGTCGCCGCCCAGGCAAAGGTCCGGTACAGCGCCGGCCGGCTGTAGAGGAAGGCGAAGCCCTTGTACGCCAGCGAGGCGAAGGTGGTCTTGCCGGCACCCTGGCCGACCAGCGGCGCGTGGCCGGGCTTGGCCTCGTGCGTCGCTT
>JAUPVD010000181.1 GCA_030917225.1 Pseudomonadota bacterium | reverse complement strand
TGATAACGCCAAGCATTGCCACTTGAGCGGATTCAGAGCTGCTTGTTCGAGTCCAGAATCTTTGATTTTGATTGCGGGAAATTCAAATGAAGCTGACCCGTTTGATGGTTCCCGATCATTAGATACGCCCTGCCACCCGTAGCATATCGAGATAGAGCATCTCCACGCGCTCTCTTGCCCACGGCGTCCGGCGGAGAAATTTCAGGCTCGACGCGATGCTCGGGTCGTGGTTGAAGCAGCGGATATCGATCCGGTCGCCCAAGCCCTGCCAGCCATAGAAATCGACCAGCTCGTTCAACAGCTTTTCCAGCGTCACCCCATGCAAGGGATTGTTTTTCTGCGTATCGGTCATCGCTCCATTATCGTCGAGGCAGGTGCCATGGGGGCAGCTTCAATATCCTTTCACGCCCCGACCCAGCAACTTGCCTCGGGCCAGACTTCCCGGTAGCGTCCGGAACTCAATCAACGCTTCAAACACAACGGAGCCATCGATGCTGCAATCGAAGAAAATCGCCCTGGCCGGGCTGCTTGCACTGGCCAGCTTGACCGCCCACGCCGGTACCCCGGAAAAAACCCCGTCCGGCCTGATCTACGAATCACTGAAGGAGGGCACCGGTCCGCAGGCGACGCCAGCGGCCACGGTACAGGTCCACTATCGGGGAACGCTGGTTGACGGCAAGGAATTCGACAGCTCGTACAAACGCGGCCAGCCGGCGGTTTTTCAGCTCAACCGGGTGATTCCGTGCTGGATAGAAGGCGTCTCGAAGATGAAGGAAGGCGGCAAGGCGAAGCTGACCTGCCCGCCGGAGATCGCCTACGGTTCACGCGGCGCAGGCTCGTCCGTGCCGCCGAATGCGACACTGCATTTCGAAGTCGAGTTGGTCCAGGTTATCCGCTAACCTCTGCCTGCAGCTGCGTCGAAACCCATCCCTGCCACTCTCCCCTGCGACCACCGCAACCATGAAAATCGCTGACTCCACCCAAACCGCGCTGGTCAATGAAGTAAAACTGATGCTCGACGCACTGCCCTTCGACGGCGCCCGAGTACTCGAACTGGGCTGCGGCAAGGCGGAGAAGACGCGCACGCTGGCGGAGACTGGGCGTGTCGCGGAGATTCTGGCACTGGAGGTCGATGCCATCCAGCACGCTCGCAACCTGGAAGTAACCGATCTGCCGAACGTCCGCTTTGCCCATGGCGGTGCCGAGGCAATCCCGGCGGAAGACAATTCCTTCGACATCGTGATCATGTTCAAGTCGCTGCATCATGTGCCGGTCGAGCACATGGACGCCGCACTCAGCGAAATCGCCCGCGTGCTCAAGCCGGGCGGCCTGGCCTGGATTTCGGAACCGGTGTTTGCCGGAGAGCTGAACGAGATCATGCGCCTGTTCCACGACGAGAAGATCGTTCGGGAAGCAGCTTTCATGGCCGTGTGCCGCGCGGTGGAAGATGGCCGGTTGTCGCTCAGGGAGGAGCGCTTCTTCACCACGCGCAGCCAGTTCGACAGCTTCGAGCAGTTCGATGCACGCATGATCCGCGTCACTCACAGCAAGCACGCGCTTTCGCCCGACCTGTACCGCGCCGTGCAGGAGAAGTTCGCCGCCCACCTGACGCCGGCAGGCGCCACCTTCCTCAACCCGCAGCGGGTTGATCTACTGCAGAAACCTGCCGGCAACTGATCGGCAAGCCGGGACGAACCACCGCTTTTTTCTCGTTGCTGTAAGTTGCGCGCCCTTAGCCCGACTAAGCCATAGAGCCACCGCCCGGCGGCAGGCTCTCGGCCGCCGATTTCCGGCGTCTGCATTCAGTGAAGGAGATGAAAATGAACATCAACGGAATCGCGTACGGTCCTCCGCAGGCAATCCTGTCCAATCCGGCAGTTCAGCGAACGGGTGCCGAGCCTGTTGCTGCGCCGGCCATTCAGGAATCGGCGCCCGTCGAACTGAGCCCGATCGGCAGTGCAACATCCGGCCCGACCGGCTTCGCCAAGACAGGCATCGCTGCATACAGCAGCATTGCGGCCTGACAGGGCTGATGCTCCTGGGTCCAGGGCACGGATGAGGTCGGTTGAACTGCGCTCAAGTGGGGGCCGGGGGAAAGGCCCTTGCCCTCACTTTTCAGAGCATCCCGACACATGCATGTCGCCAAATCAAAACCTCGTTGCACGCACAACAGCGGCGTTGAGGCCCACTTCAGTAAACCGAGGGGATGAACATCTCTCCCGGCAAGGGCTGCCGGATGTAATCGGGGTTATGGACGCGCTCCGGCAACACCACCGATTCGCGCTCGATTTCGCCGCTCGGCACCTGGCTGAGCAGGTGGTGGATGCAGTTCAGGCGGGCCTTCTTCTTGTCGTCGGCCTCGACGATCCACCACGGCGCCTCGGGAATGTGCGTGCGCTCCATCATCGTTTCCTTGGCGCGCGTGTAGTCTTCCCAGCGCCGACGTGACTCCATGTCCATCGGGCTCAGCTTCCACTGCTTGAGCGGATCGTGGATGCGCATCAGGAAGCGCATGTGCTGCTCGTCGTCTGAAATCGAGAACCAGTACTTGATGAGGATGATGCCGGAACGGATCAGCATCTTTTCGAACTCGGGGACGGTACGGAAGAACTCCTCGTACTCATCATCGCTGCAGAAGCCCATGACCCGCTCGACACCGGCGCGGTTGTACCAGCTGCGGTCGAAGAGGACCATTTCGCCACCGGCGGGCAAGTGCGTGACATAGCGCTGGAAGTACCACTGCGTCCGCTCGCGCTCGTTCGGCGCCGGCAACGCCG
>JAUPVD010000180.1 GCA_030917225.1 Pseudomonadota bacterium | reverse complement strand
TTCGGCTACGCCCGCCAGGATCGCCGTTCGCGTTCGTCGCGCGTGCCGATCGCTGCCAAGCTGGTCGCCAACATGCTGGCCGCCTCCGGCGTCGACCGCGTGCTGACCATGGACTTGCACGCCGAACAGATCCAGGGTTTCTTCGATATCCCGGTCGACAACATCTACGCGTTGCCGATCCTGCTCGAAGACATCCAGAAGCAGAACTACGAGAATCTGATGGTGGTGTCGCCGGACCACGGCGGCGTTGTTCGCGCCCGTTCGCTGGCCAAGCGCCTCGAATGCGATCTGGCGATCATCGACAAGCGTCGCCCGAAGGCCAATGTTTCGGAAGTGATGAACATCATCGGTGAAGTCGATGGCCGCACCTGCGTCATCATGGACGACATCGTCGATACCGCCGGTACCCTGTGCAAGGCTGCTGCTGCACTCAAGGCCAACGGCGCGACGCGCGTGCTGGCCTATTGCACGCACCCGGTGCTGTCCGGCGCTGCCATCGAGCGCCTCAACGATTCCGATCTGGACGAACTGGTCGTCGCCGATACCATCCCGTTGTCGGATGAAGCGCTGGCTTGTTCGCATATCCGCCAGTTGTCGGTGGCCGATCTGCTGGCCGAGACGATTCGCCGGATCAGCAACGAAGAGTCGGTGTCGTCACTCTTCATCGAATGATTTTTTCATCCCCAACCTGGTCGCGGGTTGGGGTTTTCAACGCAGCAACGTAGTACCAAGGAGTAATCATGACATTTGAACTGAACGCGCAAAAGCGCAGTGAGCAGGGCACCGGAGCGAGCCGCCGCCTGCGTCGTGCCGGCAAGGTGCCGGCTATCGTCTACGGTGGCAACGAAGCCGCCGAAGCGATCGAGCTCGACATGAACACCATTCTGTTGAACTTGCGCAAGGAAGCCTTCCACGCTTCCGTGCTGACGCTGAACATCGACGGCAAGAAGCAGCCGGTGCTGCTGCGGGACAACCAGATGCACCCGTACCGCGCCATCGTCCTGCACGTGGACTTCCAGCGCGTCGATGCCAACCAGAAGCTGCACCAGAAAGTGCCGTTGCACTTCGTCAATGCCGACATCGCCCCGGGCGTCAAACTCTCCGGCGGTCTGGTCAGCCATGCACTGAACGAACTCGATGTTTCCTGCCTGCCCGTCAACCTGCCGGCCTTCATCGAAGTCGACCTGAAGGAACTCAAAGTCGGTCAGTCGATCCACTTCAAGGATCTGACTTTGCCGAAGGGCGTCACTTTCGTTTCGCACGGCCAGGACAACCCGGTCATCGTCTCGATCGTTGCCAAGAAGGGCGGCAGCGACGAAGCAGCAGCCGAAGCAGCGCCGGCTGCCTGAGTCTTCTGACTCGGAAAATGAGCCGCCGTCCGGCCGCGAGGCCTGCGGCGGCTTCTTTTTTGTAGCCCGGCATTTTTCACCGCCATGAGCACACCTCCCCGCCTGATCGTTGGCCTCGGCAACCCCGGGGCCGAGTACGAAGATACCCGGCATAACGCCGGGGCGTGGTTCGTCGACCGTCTGGCGCGCGAGCTGAAGGTGTCGCTCGTGCCGCAGTCGAAATTTCTCGGTCTGGCAGTGCGTGCCGGCGAGGTCTGGCTGTTGCAGCCGACCACCTACATGAACCGTTCCGGCCAGTCGGTGGCTGCGTTGGCGCGCTTCTACAAGATCGAACCCGAGGAAGTACTGGTGGTGCACGATGAACTCGACCTGCTGCCCGGTGGTATCCGCATCAAACAGGGTGGGGGTGCGGGCGGACACAACGGCATCAAGGACATTCAGTCACAACTTGGCACGCCGGATTTCTGGCGTCTGCGTCTGGGGGTTGGCCATCCGCGCAACCTGAGTCTGGCTCAAGAGGTCGCGGATTTCGTGCTGCATCGACCGCGTGCCGAAGAGCGTGAAGCCATCGATCGTGCGCTGGATCGTTGTCTGCTCGCCTGGCCAAAGCTGGCGGCGGGAGACTACGCTGGAGCACAACAGCAATTGCACGGCAAAACTGTTTGAGGAAGAAATCATGAGTATGAAATGCGGTATCGTCGGTCTGCCCAACGTCGGCAAGTCCACTCTCTTCAATGCCTTGACCAAGGCGGGTGTGGCGGCGGAGAACTACCCTTTTTGCACCATTGATCCGAGCGTCGGCGTCGTCGAAGTTCCTGACAAGCGCATGGCCAAACTGATCGAAATCGTCAAGCCGCAGCGCGTGGTGCCGGCGGTGACCGAGTTCGTCGATATTGCCGGTCTGGTGGCCGGCGCCTCGAAGGGGGAGGGTCTGGGCAACCAGTTCTTGGCCAATATCCGCGAAACCGATGCTGTCCTGCACGTAGTGCGTTGCTTTGCCAACGACAACGTGATCCACGTTTCCGGCAACGTGGATCCGATCCGCGACATCGAGGTCATCGACACCGAACTGGCGCTGGCCGACATGGCCGCGGTCGAAAAAGCGCTGAACCGCTATCGCCGCCCGGCCAGCTCCGGCGACAAGGAAGCGAAGATTCTGGTTGCCGTTCTTGAAAAATGTTTTGCCCAGCTCGACCAGGGCAAACCCGTGCGCGCGCTTGATCTCTCGAAGGACGAGTGGGCCAGCCTCAAACCGTTCTGCCTGATCACCGCCAAGCCGGTGCTCTATGCCGCCAACGTGGCCGAGAACGGCTTTGAGAACAACCCGCATCTGGACGCCGTGCGCGCCCATGCAGCAGCTGAAAAAGCTGAAGTGGTGCCGGTCTGCGCTTCGATCGAAGCCGAAATCGCCGATCTCGCCGACGACGAAAAGCAGATGTTCCTCGCCGACCTAGGGTTGGAAGAACCGGGTCTGGATCGCCTGATCCATGCCGGCTACCACCTGCTCGGCCTGCAGACCTACTTTACAGCCGGCGTGAAGGAAGTGCGCGCCTGGACCATCCATCAGGGCGATACCGCGCCGCAGGCCGCGGGCGTCATCCATACCGATTTCGAGCGTGGCTTCATCCGTGCCCAGACGATTTCCTACGATGATTTCGTCACCTACGGCGGCGAACACGGGGCAAAAGAGGCGGGCAAGATGCGCGCCGAAGGCAAGGACTACGTCGTCAAGGACGGCGATGTCCTCAATTTCCTCTTCAACGTCTAAGCGGTAACGTTTTAGTTGAGCGTCGACGCGTCGAACAGGCGCGTCGTTTTGCCGCCCTGATTCTTGCCGTGGTACATGGCGTGGTCGGCGCGATGCAACAGGGCGTCCGGCGTTTCGCCGTGGTCCGGAAAAACGCTGATGCCGATGCTGGTGCCGACTGCGTGCAGCGTATCGCCGTCGGCGATCGGGTCGCGAACGCTGTGGTGAATCTTGTCGGCAACCTTCACCGCATCATGGACATCGCCGACTTCGGTCAGCAGCACGACAAACTCGTCGCCGCCCATGCGGGCAACGGTATCCGCTTCGCGGACCACGTCGCGCAGGCGAGCGGCGACCGCTTCCAGAACACGGTCACCAGCGGCATGGCCATGGCGGTCGTTGATCTGCTTGAACCCGTCAAGATCGAGCAGCAGCAAAGCCACCCTGCCACCCTTGCGCGAAGCGCTGCGGATGGCCTGGTCGAGGCGGTCGGTCAACAGGCGGCGGTTGGGCAGTCGCGTCAGCGTGTCATGGTAGGCGAGGTGTCGGTAGCGTTCTTCCGACTCGATGCGCAGGGTGATGTCGCTGGCGGTACCGTGGTAGCCGATGAAGGTGCCGGCATCGTCGAACAGCGGGTTGCCGCTGACGCTTAGCCAGTACTTGCCGTCGTTTGCGCCGTTGATCTGGTAGATGAAATCGTGAAATGGCAGGTGAGCTTCAAGCTTGCCGATATGCTCCCTCCACTTGCTTTCATGAACGCCGGTAATGTCCTGTGCTTCCCAGCGCGTGCGGCCGATCACCCGGTCCAGCGGCAGGCGGTGCCGGAGTTCCTCCGGGCCGTCGAAATGCGTGAAGCGGAACTGCGCATCCTGCTCCCAGTAGAGGTCGGATGAGAGCTTGACCAGGTCGCGAAAGCGTCCTTCGCTGACGCGCAGGGCGGCTTCGGCGGCACGCTTCCCGGTGATGTCGGAAACAACCCATACCGTACCGGCAGCAAGGTCGCTGGAGGCTACTGCCATGCCGGTCACGTCCCCCCAGAACTGCGAACCATCGGCACGTTGCAGGCGGAAGACCTGGTGATAGGGGCGGCCGGCGATGATGGTGGGCAGCGAGTCCGCGACCAGGGATTTCCACTGCTCGCGGTTCGGGTGCCATTGCCATGGCGGCATGCCGATCATCGCCTCATGCGG
>JAUPVD010000179.1 GCA_030917225.1 Pseudomonadota bacterium | reverse complement strand
GGCAGCCTTGCCGGCGGCGCTGGCCTCGGTCAAGGCCTGGGTCGAAGGGCGCGTCTGATGCGCGTTGTTGCCCTTGCTCTGGCCATGGCGTCAGCATCGCTTGCCGTTGCAGCGCACGCCGCGCCGGAGCTCGACCGCACACCGGTCGAGGCAGTCAGCGCACAGGGCGACAAGGTGCGCCTCTACCCCAATGGCCGCTGGGAATTCGTCGACGCCGAAAAGGCGGCAAAGGCGAAGGAAATTGCGGCGGCCTATCCCGAGAACAACACCCGCCCGGTCGACGCGCAGGGCGGCGCTTTCGGCGTCGGTCGCACGATCATGCCCGGCGACAAGGATTACAACCGGGGCTCGCTCAGCGGCAAGGGGCGCTGAGGCAGTTTGCCGAAAGTCCGGTCCGGATGCTGACAGCGGCAAACGAAGCTTCGGGCGGCACCTATCGGCCCCCCGTCGATGACGGCCTCGAAGTTCTTCATGCCGACTCCTCGCTGCTCGTCGTAAACAAGCCCAGCGGCCTGCTTTCGGTGCCGGGACGCGGCGCCGGTATGGATGACTGCCTGGCCAGCCGCGTGCAGGCCTGTTATCCCGATGCGCTGATCGTGCATCGCCTGGACATGGAAACCTCCGGCCTGATGGTGCTGGCCCGCGACCGCGAAATGCACCGGCGGTTGAGCATCGCCTTCCAGAACCGACAGGTTGAAAAGCGCTATGTCGCAGTGGTTGATGGTGCGCTGGCGGCAGCCTGTGGCGAGATCGACCTGCCGCTGATCAACGACTGGCCGAACCGGCCGCGTCAGAAGGTCGACCACCAGATCGGCAAGCCCTCACTGACCCGCTATCGCGTACTCGCCTACGACGCCGCCAGTGACAGCACGCGCGTCGCCCTCGATCCTGAAACCGGCCGCACCCACCAGTTGCGCGTGCATCTGATGTCGCTCGGTCACCCGATTCTTGGCGATGTGCTCTATGCCTCTGCGGCGGCGCAGGCCAAGGCGGCCCGCCTGCTGCTGCACGCCGATTCCCTTGCTTTTGAACATCCTGTGAGCGGCGACAGGCTAGCGCTGAACTGCGCACCGCCCTTCTGAACGGGCTCAGAAGCGCTTGGCCACCTTCGCCAGCGCCTCCTGGATTTCGATGGTCGAGCCGCGAGTCACCGCCCATTTTTCGGCCAGTGCCGGCCATTGAGCGACCGCATGCCGAACTTCTCCGACGATTCGTTCTGCATTGGCAATGCGGTGCTTGCGGCCGATTGCCAGCACGTGTTCAAGGCCCGGCTGCCCCTGGCCATTGATGGCTGTCGTATGTTCGCCGCCCATGCCGGCGCTGAAGGTCAGGTCGAAGGCCGGCGAGAGCTTCCAGCCTTCGTTGCCGTGATGAACGAAGGCGAAATTCTTCACATGGTCGTCCCGGTTGTGGGCCAGCACGTTGAAGGTCATCAAGCGGAATGCGTGCTCGACCTGGGATCGGTCCTGGGTCAGTGCGCCAACGGTCGCCAGGACTGAATCGTAGTCCATGCACGGCAGCCGAAAATCCGCATAAAGCAGCCCGGCCAGCGAGAGCACGTGGCGCTTGCCGTTCTGCCCGAACCGGTCGAAGCGCTCGACTGCAAAATACCACTCGCACTCGTTGCCGTCGCCAACAGCAATCAGGTCTGCTTTGGGCATCGAGACGCCGGCCAGAGACGCCATCTCCGCATAAGCCCGCTCGATTCGTCCCATGTCCACCGGGTCTTCCTTCGAGCGAAACTTCACGATCCAGTGCGCATAGCCTTCGGGCAAAGTCTGAAACCCTGAGAGGCATATCGCGGAGGCGGCGGTGCGCGCAACCGTCACCTTTGGCCGCGCGCCACCCGGTGATCCGCCCTGGATCCGGAGCTGGGCAAGCACATCGCTTTCCTTGCCCTGCAGGACCGCCTCAACCGATTTTGCCAGGGCGCTCAGGTCGACCTCGTCCGGAACCCGCTCCTGTTCGTAGGCCGGCGCGTATTCAAGCGCGCCCATGGCACGCGAACCGATGTAGGCCAGGCGATCAAGCGGGGTAATGTCGCGGGGGTTCCAATCGAAGCGGCGCTTGAACTCCCGATCCATGAGCAGCAGGCCCCATCCATCCGGCAAGGAGTCGGAAAACGCGCCATGCAAACCACCGAAGACATCCCCTTTCGCCAGTTGCGCCCCGGTGGCGAAATCCATCGTTCGCGGTGCCAGGTTGAAGCCGGAGGCCAGCCAGCCGGGGTCATATTCGAACCAGATTCGCTTGTCCTCTCCGCGGGCCAAAATGCCCACCAAGCGCCCACCGAGCGTGACCCTGAGTTGGCTGATGTGTCCGGCCGAAGGCTTTTTCACAGGCTGCCCCGCTTTCTTTTTTTGGCGGTGACTTCGGCAATGGACTGAATGGGCTTGGGCGAAAACAAGCGGTCGACACCGTCGAGCATGTCGAGCGCGATGGCGATATCGACCAGTGCCGCCGTGCCGATTTGGCCGGTTGTCTCGAATCGCTTGAGGGTTGACTCGGGAACCCCAGATTTCACCGCCAAGGTGTGTCGGGTCCATTCAAGCGCGAGCCGAGCAGCCTTGACTCGGCCGCCGAGGTCGTCAAGGATGGCAGAGGGTGATTTGAAATCTATGGATAACATGCGATCCATTGTCGCACAATAAAGCAATTAAAAGATAATATATTATCTTTTGACTGTATTCTTTAGGGTGTGGCTGTGTGTTTCTTCACAGCAACTAAGGAAGCCCTGATTAAGTCCGTCACACCGGCGAAAGCGCCCCGCAGGAAGCACTCTTGGGGTGCCGGTGTCCAGTTCGTTGAATTTTCTGGCGCTGCACTTCCTTCGGTCGGATTCCGGCTTTCGCCGGAATGACGAATCGCGACTTGACCTGTACTCCCCTAAACTGAAAAGTGTTGCGAGGGCACCAAATTTTCAGGGAGCATCAAAATGGCAAAGAAATCCTATCCGCTTGCCAAAGTCTACG
>JAUPVD010000178.1 GCA_030917225.1 Pseudomonadota bacterium | reverse complement strand
CCATGCCAGCCGGTGCGGCAACAGGCTGACCGCAATCCGCCCGCCATCGAGTGGTGGCAACGGAAACAGGTTCAGTACCATCAGCGCGATATTGATCCCTATCCCCGTTTCCGCCATGCGCGCCATGGGCAGGCTGAAATAGTTCAGCGGCAACAGCCAGGCGGCTTTCAGAACGGCGGCCCAGGCCAGTGTCATGGCCAGATTGGCTGCGGGGCCGGCGGCCGCCACCCAGAGCATGTCGCGCTTGGGGTTGCGCAGGTTGCCAAAATTGACCGGCACCGGTTTGGCCCAGCCAAACAGAATGCCACCACCGGAAAACAGCAGGATCGCGATCGGCACGACCAGTGTCCCCACCGGGTCGATATGCTTGAGCGGATTGGCCGTGATCCGCCCTTCCATCCAGGCGGTCGGGTCGCCGAAATAGCGGGCCGCGTAACCGTGTGCCGCCTCGTGCAGCGTAATCGCCAGAATGATCGGCAAGGCCGCGATGGCAATACCCTGGATCAACGCCGAGATGTCCATGCCGCCCATGTTCAATCGAGTGCAAACGGCGTCAGGCTGCCGCGACCGGCCCGCACCAGTGCCGGAGTACCGCCGGTGAGATCGATCACGGTGGTCGGGTCGGTGCCGCAGTGACCACCGTCCAGAATCAGTTCCATCTGCCCGTCCAGCCGGTCCTGAATCTCCCAGCCTTCGGTCAGCGGGGTGTCGTCGCCCGGCAGCATCAACGTCGAGGTGAGCAGCGGTTCGCCAAGCTCTTCGAGCAATGCCAGCGCCACCTTGTGATCCGGCACGCGCAGCCCGATCGTCTTGCGCTTCGGGTGCAGCACCCGGCGCGGCAACTCCTTCGTTCCCTCAAGAATGAAGGTATAGCTTCCCGGCGTCGTCGCCTTGAGCAGGCGATATTGCGCGTTGTCCACACGGGCGTACTGGGCAATTTCCGAAAGATCGCGGCACATCAGCGTCAGATGGTGGCGCTCATCGACCGCGCGAATGGCGCGGATCCGGTCTACAGCATCCTTGTCGCCGAGATGGCAACCCAGCGCGTAGCAGGAGTCGGTCGGAAAGGCGATGACGCCACCGTCGCGCACGAGTTCCGCCGCTCGGGCAAGAAAGCGCGGTTGCGGGTCATCCGGATGAATCTGCAGGTACTGCGTCATAAGCGGACTAGAAACGGCTCCATACGGGTTTCAGGCCGTCCGGCAGGTACCCAAGCATGCCGAGGTCGACATAGCTTTCCTGCGGGCCGTGAAAATCCGACCCGCGCGAGGCCAGAAAGCCGAATTCCCGGGCAAGCCGGCCATAAGTGCCGACATCGTCAAGCGAATGGCTGCCTGAAACCACTTCGATGGCCTCGCCACCTACGTCGCGGAAATTGCCGAGGAAGCGCCGCATCGCGCCACTGGAAATCTTGTAGCGTGCCGGATGCGCGACAACGGCAACACCACCGGCGCCGGTAATCCAGCGCACCGCATCTTCCAGTTCAGCCCAGCGATGATCGACATAACCGGGGCGACCCGGCACGAGATAGGACTCGAAAACACTGCGAACATCCTTGCACACGCCGGCTTCGACCAGATAACGGGCGAAATGGGCACGCGAAATCAGGTTCGGGTTTTCGGCATGACGATTGGCGCCAGAAAAGGTATCGGCGATACCGATCTTTTCCAGTTCGGCCGACATGCGCTGGGCGCGATCGATCCGGCCGGCGCGAATAGACGCCAAACCTTCGTTGAGCGCCGCATTCTGCGGGTCGAAGTTGAGACCCACGACATGAATCTGGGTCCCCTCCCATTCGATCGAGACCTCGACGCCGGACACGAAGGCCATGCCTTCCGCAGCAGCAGCTTCGGCGGCAGCGGCGAGCCCGGCGATGTCGTCATGATCGGTCAGCGCCAGCAGTTCAACGCCATTGCCGGCCGCGCGACGAGCAACTTCAGCCGGCGGCAGCAAGCCGTCTGAAGCGGTGGAATGACAATGGAGATCGACGTTGGGCACGGAAATGGCGACGCTGGGCGGTTCTTGGGAAGCGGCGGATGATAGCACACCGAGACACAGCCACTTACGACAGCACCGGGCTGGCGCGGCCCCCTCAGGCGATGCGTTGCCGCCCTCAGGCAGATTTTTCACATTGCCGCCGCCATCGGCATCACCAACCTTGCCAGCCCAAACGCCAAAAAGGTATAGTCCGACCCTCGAACGGAAGAGAACTGCATGCCAGCCATGCAGTCGCCGAAGGCGCAAACGCACCCGCAACCGCTCAGGCACAAAGGACCGTTCGCAGTATCGAATTCTCTGGAGAGCGATGGCCCGGCAGGCAAGCCTGTCAGGCGCCCATCCACCGAAGGGGCAAGCAGTTGGCCACATTTTTGCCACCTGCCAATCTCTCAGGTATCAAGGACAGAGGGGTGAGTTCGCATCAGCAAAAATGCGGCTCACCCCTTTTTTGTTTCTCGAAACCACCGCAACACCCTCGCCCAAGGGATTGAAATGACACAAAAAACAGTACTCAACGAAGTGCATCGCAAGGCCGGCGCCCGGATGGTTGATTTTGGCGGCTGGGACATGCCCGTCAACTATGGCTCGCAGATCGAAGAACACCACGCCGTGCGCAACAACTGCGGCATGTTCGACGTCTCGCACATGTGCGCCGTCGATGTCGTCGGTCCGGATGCCAAGGCTTTCCTGCTCCGGCTCGTAGCCAACAACGTCGACAAGCTGAAAGTTGCTGGCAAGGCCCTCTACTCGGCCATGCTCAACGACGCTGGCGGCGTGGTCGACGACCTGATCATCTACTACCTGAACGACACCACCTGGCGCATCGTCATCAACGCCGGCACGGCGACCAAGGATCTCGCGTGGATGGCCGCGCGCCAGAAGGACTGGGGCTTGAACCTCACCATTACCGAGCGCAGGGATGGCAACAACCCGCTCGGCATGATCGCCGTGCAGGGCCCGAACGCCAAGGCCAAGGTCTGGGAAGTGCTGCCGCAGGTGAAGGCTGCCAGTGAAGGTTTGGCGCCTTTCTTCGGCGTGCAGGTCGGCGATTATTTCGTGGCCACCACCGGCTACACCGGTGAAACCGGCTTCGAGATCGCCCTGCCCGCCGCTGATGCCGCAGCCCTGTGGGACAAGCTCGCCGCCGCCGGCGTCGCTCCCTGCGGCCTCGGTGCCCGCGACACGCTGCGCCTCGAAGCCGGCATGAATCTCTACGGCAACGACATGGACGAGACGGTTTCACCGCTCGACGCCGGGCTGGCGTGGACCGTCGATCTGAAATCGGAACGCGATTTTGTCGGCAAGGCGGCGCTCGTTGCCAACGGCCAGAAGGCCCAGTTCCACGGCCAAGTGCAGCAGGACAAGGGGGTGCTGCGCGGCCACCAGAAAGTGTTTACTGCTCAAGGCGAAGGCGAAATCACCAGCGGCACCTTCTCGCCGACGCTGCAGCAGTCCATCGCACTGGCTCGCCTGCCGCTCGGCGTGGCCATCGGCGACATCGTCGAAGTCGAAATCCGCGACAAGCGTCTCAAGGCGAAGGTCGTCAAGCCGGTCTTTGCCCGCAACGGCAAGGCCGTGGTCTGAACAAAACAACCCACAGGAGAAAAACATGTCGAACGTTCCCGCCAACCTGAAGTACACCGAAAGCCACGAATGGGTCCGCGTCGAGGCCGACGGCACCGTCACCATCGGCATCACCGACCACGCGCAGGAAGCGCTGGGCGACCTCGTCTTCGTCGAACTGCCGGAAGTCGGCAAGGCCTACGCCGCCGGCCAGGAATCGGCCGTGGTTGAATCGGTCAAGGCCGCCGCCGACGTGTACGCCCCGATCGCCGGCGAAGTCACCGCCGTAAACCAGGACGCCGCCGACGCACCGGAAAGCGTGAACCAGGACGCCTACGCCGCCTGGCTGTTCAAGCTGAAGCCGGCCAATGCTGCGGATGTCGACGCCCTGCTCGACGCTGCCGCCTACGCCAAGATCAGCGAGTAAACCACCGACGGCGAAAATCGAAGCGTCATTCCGGCGAACGCCGGAATCCAGCAAGTGCAGAATTCTGGACACCGGCGTTTGCCGGTGTGACGGCTTTGATAAGCCAGAGTGGAACCCCCAGACCACCAGCCACGGACCAGCCATGACCGAAAAATTGTCGCTCTCCGCGCTCGAACAGCGCGACGAATTCATCCATCGCCACATCGGCCCGAATGCCGACGAAACCGCCGCCATGCTGGCCGTCCTCGGTGCGCCCAGCCTCGATGCGCTGATCGAACAGACCGTACCGGCCGCCATCCGTCTGTCGGCACCGCTGCCGCTGGCTGCGCCGCAGCGCGAACACGATGCGCTGGCCCGCCTGAAGGGCATCGCCGCGAAGAATGTGGTCAAGAAATCGATGATTGGCATGGGCTACTACGACACGCTGACGCCCAAGGTCATCCTGCGCAATGTCATGGAAAACCCGGGCTGGTACACCGCCTATACGCCCTACCAGGCCGAAATCGCCCAAGGCCGGCTGGAAGCGCTGCTCAATTACCAGCAGATGGTGATCGACCTGACCGGCCTTGAACTGGCCAACGCCTCGCTGCTCGACGAAGCTACCGCCGCTGCCGAAGCCATGACCATGGCCCGCCGCGTGTCGAAATCGAAATCGAACGTCTTCTTCGTCGATGAGGATTGCTTCCCGCAGACTATCGACGTGGTCAAGACCCGCGCCGGTTTCTTCGGCTTCGACGTTAAGCTCGGCAAACCGGAAGAAGCGGCGCGCGAGGAGGTGTTCGGCGCCCTGTTCCAATACCCGAACGATCGCGGCGAGGCAACCGACCTCTCCGCCGCCATCGACGCCGTAAAAACGCGCGGTGGCGTGGTGGCCGTCGCCACCGACCTGATGGCGCTGGTGCTGCTCAAGTCGCCTGGCGCCATGGGCGCCGACATCGCCTTTGGTTCCTCGCAGCGCTTTGGCGTACCGATGGGCTTCGGCGGTCCGCACGCCGCCTTCTTTGCCACGCGCGAAGCCAACGTGCGCTCCATGGCCGGCCGCATCATCGGTGTCTCGAAGGATGCCCGTGGCAACAAGGCCTACCGCATGACGCTGCAGACGCGCGAGCAGCACATCCGCCGCGAGAAGGCCAACTCCAACATCTGTACCTCGCAGGTGCTGCTCGCCAACATGGCAGGCATGTACGCTGTCTATCACGGCCCGCAGGGCCTGAAGACCATCGCCGGACGCATCCACCGCCTCGCCGCGATTCTCGCTGAAGGGCTCAAGCGCGCGGGGGTAACAGTCACCAACCGATCCTTCTTCGACACCCTGCGCATTGACCTCGGCGCCCGGGCGCTGTCGGTCTATCAGGCAACTCAGGCAGCCGGCTACAACCTTCGCCAGGCGGCAAGCGGCGAACTCGGCATTGCGGTCGACGAAAAGACCACGGCTGACGATATCGGCGCGCTGGTCAAACTGGTCAGCGGTGTTGCGATCGATGTCACTACGCTCGATACCCACGTCGCCACCAATGACCCGGCCGCAGCCCTGCTGCGCACAGACGCCATCCTGACGCATCCGGTGTTCAACTGCCATCACACCGAGCACGGCATGCTGCGCTACCTGAAGAAGCTGCAGAATCGCGACCTGGCGCTCGACCACTCGATGATCTCGCTCGGTTCGTGCACGATGAAGCTGAACGCCACCAGCGAGATGATCCCGGTGACCTGGGCGGAATTCGGCGACATGCACCCCTTCGCCCCGCTCGACCAGGCGCAGGGCTACCTCGAAATGATCGAAAGCCTGACCGAGTACCTGAAGACGGTGACCGGCTTCGACGCCATCTGCATGCAGCCAAACTCCGGCGCACAGGGCGAATATGCGGGCCTGGTCGCGATCAGCCGCTACCACGCCAGCCGCAATGAGGCCCACCGCAACATCTGCCTGATCCCGAAATCGGCCCACGGCACCAACCCGGCTACGGCGCAGATGTGCAACATGCAGGTAGTGGTGGTCGATTGCGACGACAGCGGCAACGTCGCCGTCGCCGACCTCAAGGCCAAGGCCGAGCAGCACGCTGCCAACCTCGCCTGCCTGATGATCACCTACCCCTCGACGCACGGCGTCTTCGAGGAAGCGGTCAAGGACATCTGCGCCATCGTGCACCAGCACGGCGGCCAGGTTTACATGGATGGCGCCAACCTCAACGCCCAGGTCGGCCTGACCTCGCCGGGCTTCATCGGTGCCGATGTCAGCCACATGAACCTGCACAAGACCTTCGCCATCCCGCACGGCGGCGGCGGCCCGGGCATGGGTCCGATCGGCCTCAAGGCCCACCTCGCCCCGTTCATGGCCAACCACGTCGTGCAGGCCATTCCCGGACCGCACCAGGGCCAGGGCGCCGTGTCAGCCGCGCCTTACGGCTCGGCCTCGATCCTGCCGATCTCGTGGATGTACATCACCCTGCTCGGCGGCGAAGGCGTCAAACGCGCTACCGAAATGGCGATCCTCAACGCCAACTACGTGGCCAACCAGCTCAAGGCGCACTACCCGGTGCTCTACGTCGGCAGCAAGGGCCGCGTCGCGCACGAGTGCATCCTCGACATCCGCCAGATCAAGGCGGCCACCGGCATCGCCGAGATCGACATCGCCAAGCGCCTGATGGACTACGGCTTCCACGCCCCGACGGTGAGCTTCCCGGTGGCTGGCACGATCATGGTCGAGCCGACCGAATCGGAACCCAAGGCCGAGCTCGACCGTTTCATTTCAGCCATGGTTTCGATCCGCGAGGAGATCCGCAAGATCGAGAACGGCACTTGGCCGGCCGATGCCAACCCGCTCAAGAACGCCCCGCACACCCAGGCCGACGTTACCGCCGCCGAGTGGGACCGGGCCTACAGCCGCGAGGAAGCCGTCTTCCCGCTGCCGTTTGTGCGTGACAACAAGTTCTGGCCGAGCGTGAACCGCATTGACGACGTGTACGGCGACCGCAACCTGCACTGCTCCTGCCCGCCGATGGACGATTACGCGGCGTAGTGTGCTTGGTGCAGCATCAAGAAAGCCCGGGCCATTGGCTCGGGCTTTTTACTTTGCGATCCGATAGTGAATTTTGAGTCCGCTGCCGGAAACAGACATCCTGCCCGCAGCACAACAAGCCATTTGGCGAATGGCCCAACGACGCGCTCAGAGCTGGGCTTCCTGATAATCCAGGACTTCCTCCTGATGGCGCATGACCTCGTCGCTGATCTCATTCTCTCGCCACAGACGAATCAGCTCGGCACGTTTAGCCTTGATCACAATCCGGCGGAACTGCAATAAATCGTCTTTGAGGGCTGACTCCTGCCCGTCCGAAGCCAACTGAACCGTCTGGCCGGCAATTTCCGAGCGCAATCGATCAACCCGCTCCGGTAACAGTTGCGTATTGACCAGATGGCTGTCGATGGCCGCCAAGGCCGCACTGCTCATGGCCGAATAAACCAGCTGCTGTTCCTTCGCCATGCTCCAGTCCGAGCCCACCTTGAGTTTGCGAATCAGCGGGGTCAGCGATAACCCTTGACCAACAAGGGTCGTGGCAATGACAAAGAAGGTCAGGAAAATAATCAGGTCGCGTGCCGGAAACGGCTCGCCGTTGGGCATGACAACAGGCAGTGCCAGCGCAGCGGCGAGGGAAACGATGCCGCGCATGCCGCACCAGCTGATGATGGTCAACTCGCGGCGACGCAGCTTCGGTGCCTGTTCGTGCAGGTTGCCACTCAACCAGCGCGGAAGGTAGGCCACCGGAAAAACCCAGAGAAAGCGCACGGCAATTGCCACCACACTGATCAGCGTGCCCAGCAGCAGTAGCTCCGACAACGGGTAGCGACCGAGGTTGTCCATCACATCCGACATCTGGATGCCGATCAGAATGAAGATCAGGCTGTTCAGCATGAAGACGAGCACGTTCCACACCGAACGGGCCATGATCCGCATTTCTGCCGAAACAATCTCTGGCGAATAACGCCCGCGCACCAGCCCGGCTGCCACCACCGCCAACACCCCCGATACGTGCAACGACTCCGCCGCGATGTAAACCGTATAGGGCACGATCAGAGCGGTAATGACCTCGATGAACGGGTCTCCCAACCGGCGGTGGATGGCGATGAAGACAAACGCCAACACGATGCCGATGAGCACGCCACCCACCGACACCAGGGCAAACTGCGCGCTCGCTTCGGCGAACGAAAAAGCACCGGTCAGTACGGCGACAATGGCCAGCTTGTAGATGACGAGCCCCGACGCGTCGTTCACCAGACTCTCGCCTTCGAGGATGGTCACGATATGCCGTGGCATGTTCAGGCGCGACAGGATGGTGGTTGCAGCCACGGCATCCGGTGGCGAAATGATGGCACCGAGGACAAAGGCGGCCGCCCACGGAACGGAAGGCACCATCAGCTTGAGCGCCAGGCCGACCGCCAGCGTGGTGGCAACGACCAGCCCGATGGCCAGCAGGCTGATCGGGCGGATATTGGCCTTGAAATCGCTCCACGAGGTCAGCAGAGATGCCTGATACAGGATCGGCGGCAGAACAATGACCAGGATCAGCTGCGGGTCGAACGGGAACTGCGGCAGTTTTGGAATCAGTCCCAGCAGTGCGCCACCCACCACCAGGGCAATCGGGTAAGGGAACTTGAAATGCCGCGCCAGCCAGCCAAGGGCGACGGCACAGATCATCAGCAACAGGACCAGTTCAAGCAGCAGCATATTTATCTATTCGTATTTTATGAAGCCGGAATCCTAGCCTTGTTTAAGGCCTTTGCGCGAGGGCGAATCGGTTTTCAATCGGCTTGGAATCAACTTGAAATCGGGTTTTCATGAAATCAATGAGCCGTATCGTCAAAACAGCCGCGGCATCTTTTTCTCATCCTGCGAGCTGCGCCAGACGTCGAAATACGGCAGCAACTCGGGCGGCAGTGTTGTGCGGAATGCCTCATCCAGCGGGTAATGCGGCATCTCGGCAGTAATGGCCGACAACAAGGCTTCGCCCTGACGCTTGTCCTTGGGCCGTTTCAGCGGATTGCGCTTGTCCTGATCGGACATCCACAGCTTATGCAGCGCGAACCAGCGCGGGTCGGGTGCGACGATGCGTGCCGGCGTACCGTTACGGCCGCACACCACCTGATCGACCGGCCGCCCTTCGAGCAGCCATTCCTGCTCGGGCAGTGGAATTGGCGCCAGGCCAATCGAGCCTGGCAAGGCGGCAACGCAGGACGGTGCCACCAGCAACTCAACCTCGTAGGCTTTGGCATTTCGCGCCTGAAAGGGCCGCTCGCTGTTGATCGTGTAGGTTGAGTCAATGGCTTTGAGCATGCCGAAGATGGAGACGGGCGACTGAGCGGCGAGCGCCAGTGCGGTTTTTTTATCCGCCGACCAGGCCAGATCGAAGTCTTCAGTGGAATCCATGCCGATGGCGAAGCGGGAAGCAGCTTCCAGTTCATAGGCCGCCAGGGCATTGGTGCCCACCACGCGCAGGCAGTTATCCAGCAGCCCGCGCCGGTCGGCTGCGCGCAGGATTTCGGCGGCTTCGCTGGCAATCGCCCCCAGGCGCAGCGCGATATAGAGCCGGCAGGTCTCCTGCAAGCGAAGCGCGCGCGCTTCTTCCTGTTCCGTCAGCCGCAACTTGCGCTGCGCGTAGTCGTCGAACTGCTGCTCGGTAGCCGCAGCGCGGCGGCCGAGTGAGCGTTCCGAGCCATGGCGGTTGCGGGAAACCAGGTATTCGGCGCCATTGACCGTCTTCCAGAACAGCCGGACATCGCAGGTGTCGAGCTCGCGTGCAGACTCGATCCAGGCGTCGTAGAACTGCCGGAGATTTGCCGCGACCCTGAGGCTTTCATCATTGAATTTCAATGGTTTTCCCCTTTTTTAACCACAATCCTAATATTAAGGGGAAAAACCTTGTAAATCAATCAACAAATATATACCCAGATGACGGAAGCAAAATATGCCCGCTTCTTGACCGAGACCCGCCATCTCGGCGAAAATCGCGGCTCCTTTCGATTCAACGAAACGGAACACGGTGCGAATCCGTGGCGGGCCCGCCGCTGTAACCGGGAACGAACGCTGTAAGGCCGCAAGGCTAACCACTGACGGAGACCACTCCGCCGGGAAGGTGCAGCGCTTCGGCTGATCCGGAAGCCAGAAGACGTGTTGAACCGAGACGGAGCCCTTTTTGTTTTTCTACTTTCTGATTCGAGGAAATGATCATGACGCAGACCGTTCAAGCACAACAACCGGTTCAGGCTCAAACCAACACTGCCAAGCCGGAGACAGTGGCCCCGACCATCGCCATCCGCAAGAGCTGCAACCCGGACGGCATCGGCCTTTCGCACTATGTGCTGATGG